>JAAXHY010000547.1 GCA_012270665.1 Dehalococcoidia bacterium | reverse complement strand
ACGGTACATACCTGCTGGAAGCCAACCGTAACGGGGCGGAATGCACTCGCAGCGAGCGCGAGCCGCAGATCGAACTGGGCGTGTCCGACCTTGCGGCCGTGTATCTCGGCGGCGTCACCTTTTCCACGCTGGCGCGGGCGGGGCGCGTCAGAGAACTCGAGAGCGGCGCGCTGGAGTTGGCTGACAGTGTATTCAGGACGGAGAGACAGCCGTGGTCTCTGGAGTTGTAGTTCTCTACAAACGCCCGCATACGCTGTGCTAGAATAGCTATTCGTGGCCTTGACTCTCGTTTATGCGGGCGGGAACACGCAGTCATCCCGCTCGTCTCGATCACAGGAGAAACCCGATGGATGTACCGATCCTGAAGCTAGACCAGAGAACACTGCTCGGAAAGAAGGTTCGACGCCTGCGCCGGCAGGGAGTCATTCCAGTTCATGTTTACGGCGCGGGAATAGAGCCCGCCAACCTCCAGGTGGACGACCGCACGCTCAACCGTCTCCTGCCACAGGTCGGCTCGAACGTTCCCGTTTCGGTCGAATATGAAGGCCAGGATGAAGAGAGCATCTGCTTCGTGCGGGAGATACAAAGGCATCCAGTCAACGACACGGTCATCCATGTTGATTTCCTCAGGGTTGACATAACACAGACCGTTGCCGCCGAAGTGCCGGTGACGCTCGTCGGGAGTTCGCCAGCGGTGTCTCAGATGGCCGGGACGCTTCTCCAAAACATACAGTCGCTTACAATCGAGGCGCTGCCAATGAACATGCCGGCCGTAGTAACGGTGGACATTTCCACGCTGGTTGACTTCGATACGACTCTGGTCGTAGGTGATGTCGAAGTGCCGGGCGACGCGACCGTGATGAACGATCCGGAAGATGTAATAGTCCGCGTGGCGCCGCCAAGACTGGAAGTCGAATTAGTCGAAGAAGGTGAAGAACTCGAAGAGGGCGAAGAGGCAGGAGAAGGCGAAGAGGCGGAGGAGACAGAAGAGGAATAGCGGCCCCATACTCGGAACATGCAAGGAGACGCCCCGGATTCAATCTTCGGGGCGTTTCGCTTTGTCCAAGCTATTCTGAGTTTCATTCCGGTAGAAGACGATGTAAGAGAATCGTTGACCCGGGCAAGCGCTGTTCATATAATCCGAAAGCCAGTGAGAACACAGGACTCGCATAGGGACGACAGCGTGACACAACGACAGAACAGACCAGGGGAAGAATTCGATACGGGCCACCTCCTGCTATGGACGGTGAGGGTGGGCGTGATGGTCGTCATGGCGATGCCGCTCATCCTTTCGAACGCCACGCTGTATCCGTTCGTAGTCGGCAAGGCCGTGTACGCCAGATCAGTCATAGAAGTCACCTTCGGGATATGGCTGCTGCTCATATTCTTCTATCCCCGCTATCGGCCTCGTATGTCGCTGATAATAGCGGCGCTGGGTATATGGCTGCTCGTCTCCCTGGTCGCGGGTCTGACCGGAGTCAGCGCGGTCAGAAGTCTCTGGTCAACATATGAGCGTATGCAGGGTATAGTCGACCTGGCGCACTGGTTCGTATTCATCGCCGTGACGGGGGCGGTCTTTCGGAACCTGGCGGACTGGCGGCTCCTTTTCACGGTCAATCTCGCCGTCTGCATAGTAGTGTCCTTATTGGGATTGAACCAGCACTACGAGATGTTCGATATGACCGAGTACGGGATCAGGTTCACCGACCGGGTCGAGTCCACGCTGGGCAACGCGACATACGTCGGCGCGTACACCATGGTGAACGCGCTGATCGCTCTGAGTTTGATCTTCCACTCCTTGGGCCAAGGACCTAGCCGTCAGGCGGCGCGGGAACAACCGGCGCGGAGCAGAACAGCGAGTCGCCGCAGACGGGGCGGCGACCCGCGGGCAAGAGGCGTGGGAATGTCCTTCAACTACATCCCATGGCTCCAATCATTCTGGATTTTCTCGATTATGCTGAACCTCTGGGCGCTCTGGCTAACGGGGACGCGCGGCGCGGTGGTGGGTCTCGGCGCCGCAACCCTGGTATTCTCAGTCGGCTACCTGATATGGGGGCGGATCCGCATAGCCAGGATAATATCCTACGCCCTGGTCGCGGTCGCGGCTGTCGTTATTGCGCTGTTCGGCGTGGTCAAAACTACACCGGTTCTGGATCCGGTCGTCGAATCCAACACCATGCTGAGGAGGATCTCTTCCATAGGATTGGAAGACGGCAGCATCAGCGGACGTGTGGCCGGCGCCCGCGCGGGGCTGCTGGCGTTCGTCGAAAAGCCGATTCTGGGTTGGGGACCGGAGAACTTCATGATTGCCTGGGCAAAGTATGTTGACGCCGAGGCGGCCACGCACGATCGGTTCGATCAGGCGCACAACAAGCTGGTGGAGGAGCTAACCACAAAAGGGACGTTCGGGTTCGTTAGCTATATGCTTGTATGGGCGGCTATGACCTGGGCCATGTTCCGATCCATACGGCGCAGGCAGGGCTACGCTCAGCTTTCCGTAGTCATACTCGCCGCCGCGATGCTGGCCTACTTCGTGCAGAACCTGTTCCTGTTCGACACTCCGGTGACGCTCATGCAGTTCTCGATTCTAGCCGCGTTCGCGGTGGCCCAAGAGTTCTGGGTCGGTGAACGAGACCAGAGTCCGGCGCGATCATGGCTCCCCCAGCGATTCAGGAACAAACTCAACCTGCGCCCTGTCTCGGCTGCGCTGCGTACATCCTGGGGAGCGGTTTGCCTGATGGCGCTTGTGTCCGTGGTGATCATGGTCGCTCTGTACGCGCTGAACCTCCGCGCTTACAATGCGGCGACGGAAATCGCGAACTTCAGTTTCGCGACCAGAGGAGGAGTCGCCTGGGAAGAACGCATAGTCTATGTCGAAGAGTCCGTTACCGGATTCCCCGGTCTCGCGAACTACCCGCGCAGATATTTGCTCGTAGAGTCATTCAACACACTGAACTCGACTTCGGACGACGAATTCTGGAGTACCATAGAACTGACTGAGAATACGGGCGCCGACGCGCTAAAAGTGGAGCCGGACAACTGGAGAATCATCGCCTTGCTAACTCATCTCCACCAGGTTGCGGGAGAACGCGACGTCGAACACGTGAAGATAGCCAAAGAGTATCTCGATAAGATGACCCAAGTAGCCCCCAACCTGCCGGATACACACACCCTCACCAAACAGCAAGAATCGCTGGAACAGAGAACGGCTGCTCCCTGACCGCGGGGCCACGCGCTCCGGCTACCTTTCTTCCTCCTGCCATTTGGCTCTGAAGGTCAGGAAAACCGAGAGTGTCAGCAACTTCACATCCAGCCAGGGCGACATTCGCTTGATGTAAATGGTGTCGTAGCGGACTTTGTCGCGTGGATGTGTGGAATAGCTGCCATAGACCTGCGCGATTCCAGTGAGTCCCGGTCTGACTGCCAACCTACGCCCGAACTCAGGCCACCTGCGGGTGAACTCTTCTACCAGCTCGGGGCGTTCCGGTCTCGGACCGACGAGACTGATGTCCCCCTTCCACATATTGATGACCTGCGGAAGTTCATCCAGCGCTCGATTCCTGAGGAATCGTCCAACTCTCGTTATTCTCGGGTCGTCCTCTTCAGCCCATACCGCGCCGGTGTATCGTTCGGCGTCGAGGACCATAGAACGAAACTTGAACGCTCTGAATATTCTGCCGCCCTTCCCTACCCGCGCCTGGGTGTAGAAGACAGGTCCGCGGTCACTTAGCCATATCGCCAGCGGAATAAGAGTCCATAACGCAATCCAGATGGGCGCCAGCGCGATATGTACAGCCGAAAGGACGATCAGGTCGAAAGGACGCTTCCACCAGTCATGGACTGGGGCGGCCTCTGCCGGAATACGTATGCTGGAAGTGTTAGGACTGGTGTGCCCTTCGGACTCCATTGATAGACCAGAACCTTGCGCGCGTTCCTGGGCGCAAGAGAGGGATAGAGCGTTGATTTCGAGGCGCTGACCTGGTCGGGGTGGGCGGGATCGAACCGCCGACCTCCTGTTCCCAAAACAGGCGCGCTACCGCTGCGCCACACCCCGAATCGGCTCATACTCAAGGTTACAGGTTTTGCGAATCTCAGGTAAAGGTCAACCCGTTTCCGGCGCGCGACATTCACGCCAGTTGGCGGCCTGTTCATAGGCGCGCGCGATACGGAAGAGGTCCGGTTCAGAGAATGGGCGGCCTACGATCTGCAACCCGATTGGCAAGCCGGACTCGGTGAACCCGCAAGGAACGGATATAGCGGGAAGACCCGCGAGAGCCGCGGGACTGGTGTATCGTCTCCGGGCCAGATCGAGCCGTCCCTGGTAATAGCCGCCCGGCGACCCGGTAGAGCGCGCGATGGGAGGCGCTGCGGTCGGACTGGCGGGCATCACTATGAAGTCGTGGTCTTCTAGGGTACTCATCATTTCTTCCCTGATGAGAGTCCTGGCTCGCAGACCTCTGAGATACACGGGCGAGGGGGTGATGGCCGCGGATTCGAGTCTTGCGCGGGTGTTCCAGTCGTACAGGTCAGGTCGGGACTTCAGCCAGTCCATGTGAAAAGTGGCGGCATCCACGTCGGCGGTGGCGAGGAACACCGCTCCGCTGTGGGCCAGCATCGGCAAGTCGGCGTGTTCGACGTCGGCGCCGATCTCAGCCAGCTGGTCCGCGGCGGACGCCACCGAGTTTCGGACCTCGCCGTTCAGTCCGTCGAAGTCCATGGCTTCACGCGGAAGCGCGACTCGCGCTCCACTGGGCCAGTCTCCGAGCGATTCGTAATAGTCGGGCACGGGCTCGTCAGCCGACGTTGAATCCCTCTCGTCGCGCCCGGCGATTGCTTGGAGCATGATCGCGCAGTCTTCCACGGTGTGAGTCATCGGACCAACTGTATCCAGGCTCCAGCTCATGGGTATCACCCCATGGCGCGTTACCCTGCCATACGTCGGGCGAAGCCCCACGATGCCGCAGAACGCGCTTGGACCCCTTATCGAGCCGCCGGTGTCCGAGCCTAGCGTTCCGGCGCACAGGCCGCCCGCGACCGCAACCGCCGAACCGCTGCTCGAACCTCCGGCCGAACGCCCCGTATCCCACGGATTGCGCGGAGCGCCGAATGGATGATCAACAGTGCCGCCTATTGCGAACTCGCTCAGATTGAGCTTCCCCAGAAGGACGGCCCCGGCAGCGTCGAGGCGTTCGACAATCGTCGAATCGTAGTCCGGTACGTGGTCGGCCAAGACCCGAGAGCCAGCGCTCGTCAGGACCCCCTTTGTGTAGATGATGTCCTTGACCGCCACCGGAATGCCGTGCATCTTGCCCCGGTAGCCGCCGCCCACAATCTCCGACTCGGCGCTGGATGCCTGAGCGAGGGCCGAGTCCGACATCACACTGATATACGCGCCCAGCCTATCGTTCAATCTCTCGATGCGATCAAGATAGGCTCGCGTCAGCTCTACCGGGGACAGCCTTCGCGATTCGATGAGGCTGGCAGCCTCGGCTATGGTGAGTCGGTGCAGTTCCCTGCCAGTCACTGGCTAGTCCTCCTCGGTGGAGAATACGTGAGCCGGTTCGACCGACATCAGCAAATCTTCCGGTATTTCTTCCAACTCAGCCACGATCCCAGACAGCCTGGAGGCGATGGTACTGGCCCTCACCTCGTCAATTTCAAGGCCGATAACCCGACCGAGTTCCTGTACGTCTTCTACGCTCAATTGATTCATGGCCCATCTCTGGCTTGGATTCGATTTCTGTCGCATTCTAACACGTTATCCTAGAGACGCGCGTCTTCCGGCGCGGTGATATAATCGGGCCAATTCACGCAGTGAAGGAGAACCGATATGGATCTGAACGACAGGGTCGCAATAGTCACCGGCGCCGCGCGCGGCATAGGCAGGGCAATCGCAGAGAGGATGGCCGCGTATGGCGGTTCGGTGATAGTTGCGGATCTCAGCGCGGACAGTGCGGCGAACACAGCATCGGAGATTCGCGCCGAGTACACCGACGCGGTGGTGGAATCCACAGATGTTGACGTTACCGACCGGGACTCAGTAGCGCGAATGGCGTCCGAGGCCGTCGCTCGCTTCGGCAGGATAGACATTCTCGTAAACAACGCCGGGATCATCGGTGCGCCGGGCTGGGAACGGCGAGACAGACCGGACGAGAGCGACTGGGACCAGATTTACGAGGTCAACGTCAAGGGCGTGGCGAACACTTCGGACATCGTCGCCGAGTATATGAAGCCCAACCACTACGGCAAGATCGTAAACATCGCGTCCGGGGCGGGACGTCAGGGCGGCCCCGGAAACCCACCCTACAACGTTTCCAAGGCCGGCGTCATAAGCGTCACGCAGTCCTACGCTTTGGAACTCGCGCCATTCAACATAAACGTCAACGCAATCTGCCCGGGCCTGCTGTGGACCCCGATGTGGGACCGGATCGCTACCAGAAACATCAACATGGACGCCGACCTGATCGGATTGACTCCAAGGCAGGCTTTCGAGAAGGTGGTCGAGGCGCGAATACCGCTCGGACGGGAACAGACGCCGGAGGACATAGGGAACCTCGCTGTATTCCTGGCCTCGGACCTGTCCATAAACATCACGGGCCAGTCCATCAACGTCAATGGAGGCTCGCGCATGGACTGACGGTATTGAGTCTCAGCCGGGCCGCTTCTTGCCGGTCTTTCGCTCGTATAGTTCCCAGGTGTTGTCGTTGAACGGGTAGTATTTGCCGGGGGAGCGCCTCTCTATCTCAAGTTGCGCCTTGACGATCTCTTCGACTTCCTCGCGCTGGCGCGCGATCCGAATGACCTCATCCACCTCGGAGCGCGGCACGACCACAACGCCGTCATCGTCACCAACCACCGCGTCTCCCGGCCTGACCAGGACGCCTCCGCACTGTATGGCGTCGTTGACCTGCCAGGGCCAGAACTCCGCGGGGCCCTGCTTGGCAGTCGTGGAAGCGGAGAACACCGGGAACCCGTACTCTTTCAAGGCGACGCTATCCCGCACCGAGCCGTCCGTGACCAGACCGCCGACGCCTCTCTGCATCAGACGGAAGAACTTGATGTCACCGCCAATCGAACTGTATGTCCAGCCCATCGCGTCAACGACCAGCGCCTCGCCCGGCCCGCAGAGTTCGATGGCCACGTACTCGGCGGACTGGTCTCCCTTGGGTTTGTCAGCCGCCAGGTCCGGACGATGCGGGACGAACCTCAGCGTGACCGCGCGGCCCGCCATCTTCTGGCCAAGCTGGAGAGGCCGGGCTCCCTCGATGTAGCTCTGGGGCCAGTTCTTCACCCACAGCGCGTCTATCAAAGTCTGGGTCGGAATCTCCTTGAGAACTTCCAACGTTTCATCGGAAATGGGCGGCATATCAGGCAAGGTATTTCTCCTGCGTCAGAGCCTCTCTTCATCTGAAACTCTCCACCTGAATCAGATGAACGTCTTCGTCTCGACAGCGCTTTTCGATACTATCAGATAAGTCGCTGAAGAAGTACAGCGCCGGATGCGCCTCGGCGTCCGGAAAGACCTTTAGCAGAGCGTCCTGGCTGCGCTTCACTTGTACGATGTCCCGGTTGGTGACGCCGGACGCAGCCTCGATTGCGACATAGACGGCTTGGATAGAGCCGCGCCTGCTGCATCGAACTATCATGTCGGTCGCTAGAAGGCGGTCGTATTCCCGCTCAGACAGGATGCCCCCATCTTCCGCATCCTGTATAGCCTGATTGAAAGCGGCCGAGTTGTCGTCTTGTTCGGCTACTCTGACCCTCCTGATGTTTCTGACCTTAAGAAGCGTGGCGATATTGGACATACCCCGATTGTAGAGCTTGGTCTCCAGCAATGTGCCTTTAACGTCAGCTAGTTCGTTCTCCATACGATCCAGCCCACGGTCGTTCGCCTCTGTGTATTCCGCAAACCTGCGAGGCAGTTCCAGCAGTTCTTCTGTCAGCAATTCGCGTCTCATCGCGGCGCGAAATTCAGGATTTTCACGGACGACCCGTATGAGGTCGTCCGCCGTATGTATCATAACCATTCGCTCTTCTCCCGACTGTCTCGATTATATCCGAGCGTTTTGCCGATTGCCATTGAGTCAGCGCGACAGTAGAATCATGTCGTTTACAAACCCACGTCTCAACCCAGTTAGCCTGCTAGAGTGTCCAGGCCCATATATACCTGTGAGACAAGAAAGGAAATTCGTATGGCAGACATTGAAGCAAGACTCGAAGAACTCGGTGTCAAGTTACCTGACGAAGCGCCACCGCCAATAGCCAACTACGTCCCCGGAGTTCGCGTCGGCAGCCTGATATTCCTGTCCGGCCTAGGCCCCGCCGCGCGCGCCGACGGCACGACGCCATCCGGCAAGGTGGGACGCGACCTGACTCAGGAGGAGGGCTACGAGGCGGCTCGGCTGACCGGAATCAACATTCTGGCCCGCATGAGGGGAGAGGCGGGCAGCCTGGACAACGTGAAGCGGGTCGT
>JAAXHY010000193.1 GCA_012270665.1 Dehalococcoidia bacterium | reverse complement strand
GTCATATCGGCTCTGAGTACGTGAAGCAATATGCCCTAGTCTGGGGACTCGAGAAGCAGTCGGATTGTAGCATAGGCGGTGAACGGCTATATATAATTGTGCAAATCTACAATCAACTCGCTTACTTTGTACATCGTTGCAGAGGTCAGTGTAAGCGACATACGGCTATAGGAAGGGTCTGCGCGATTGACCACAGACTCAAAGGAGAATATGCAAGTGTCTGACGGACTTTCCGTAACGATGGAGACGCACGGCTGCAAGCTCAATCAGGCCGATACGCAGTTCCTTTCACGAGAACTCGGAACGGCCGGCTACACCATATCTCAGAGTGTCGAGGACGCCGACGTCTATGTCCTGAACACCTGCACCGTAACTCATGTAGCCGACCGTAAAGCGCGCCAGGCGGTGAGAGCGGCTAAGAGACGGAATCCAGATAGTATCATCGTAGTAACAGGATGCTACGCCCAGCGCGCGCCAAATGACCTGGCCTCGATGCCGGAAATTGATCTCGTCGCTGGCAACATAGCCAAGCCGTCGCTGGTAAGAATGATTGGCCGGTTGGCTTCTGCCCCGGACTCCGCGTGCGCAGTTGGCAGCGACGAAGCTCTCGCCCAGGTCTTGAGAATACGTTCCCGCGCGATGGTGAAGATCCAGGAAGGCTGCGATCAGGTCTGCGCATACTGCATAGTGCCCACCGTGAGGGGCCGGGAGCGCAGTATCCCCGTGGACGACATCGTGGCCACAGCGAACTCATATGCCGATATGGGCTGTCAGGAGGTCGTGTTGACCGGGACTCAGCTCGGTTCATACGGATTCGACTTGGAGAATACCGACATCGCTGATTTGGTCAGAAACCTATTGGAGCGGACCGAGGCGGCGAGGATTCGGATTTCCTCCCTCCAGCCGCAGGATATATCCGAAGAACTTCTGAAACTTTGGGAGGACCCGAGACTCTGCCCACATTTCCACGTTCCCCTCCAGAGTGGCAGCGACTCGATTCTGAAGACAATGCGCCGCCGCTACACCTCCGCCGAGTTCCAGCGCTCGGTTCGCCTGATCAAGGAAGTGGTACCTGGCGTCGCCGTAACCGCGGACGTGATCGTTGGATTCCCCGGCGAGACTGAGAGCGACTTCGAAGACACGGTTAGCGCCTGTATTCAAGCCCGACTTGCATCCGTGCACGTCTTCCCATATTCGATCAGGCCTGGCACCAGCGCCGCTTACTTCGAGGACCAGGTAGATCCCTCAGTCAAGTCGAGTCGAGTTAAGGAACTCACCGCGGTTGTGGATGACCTTGCGCGCGGTTTCAGAGAAGCGTCGCTGGGACAGACGAGACCCGTCCTCTGGGAGAGGGCGACATCATCTCACAGAGGGATGATGTGGCAAGGATTGACGGACAATTATCTCAGGACACGCGCGCAGTCCGAGTCCAACCTCGCCAACCGCATAACGCTCGCCACATTGGAAAGCCTTGATGGGGATGTGATCAACGCGCGAATTCTGGGAGAGTGAGCTCAGGTTTGTACTCCTTGAGCAGGGCGGAAGCTCGACTGCTTCTGACCTCACGACATTGAAATCCCCACAGATAGACGTCTATGAAAGAGCCCCGCGAGAGATTGTCCGGCGGGGCTCTTTGCGTCATTGCATGAAGTGGACCGACGACTATATCTCCACGGGTACCAACTGCGACACTCCGCCACGTTCACGGACATAGGCTGAGTTGTATTCGTTGCCATGTCCGAAGACTATGAGCCAGCCGCCTTCCATCGCGGTCTCCAGGAGTTCGCGCTTCTGTACGAGGGTGTCATTCGGAAACTCCGCTGTCGCGGGAATGTGGTGCAGGGGAAGGTGGAACGGAGTTGGAATCAGGTCGCCCGCATACACTATCCTCTCGCTGCCGTACTCTATGAAGACGATCTGGTTTCCTTGAGAAGGTCCTGGGGCGAGCTTCACGGTTACGCCGGGAATGATCTCGTCCCCGTCGTCCAGAAACCTGACCATGTCGCGTTCTGCCAGCGGCTCGTAGTCCTCTTCGTAGAACGAGTCGCTGTATCTCTCATTAGGATCTTGCGCGGCGTCCCACGAACTTCTCTGCATCATGTAAACCGCATTGGGAAACATTGGTATGGCTGTTCCGGTTCTGTCCAGTTTCGTGCATCCGCCGCTATGATCAAAATGGAGGTTGCTGAGAACAACGATGTCTATGTCGCGAGCGCTCAGACCCCGCTCCTTCAGAGCCTTTATGAGTTTGTTGCCATTCAGATTATAGTCGTCCCTCATCTCAGCGATTCGCTTATTGCCTGCGCCGGTGTCTATGAGAATCTTTAGTTCGGGTGTGTTGATCAAAACGACATTCAACCCCAGAGTTACCCGATTTCTGCGGTCAGGCTTGATGTAGCGCTCCCATTCACTCTTAGCCACCTGGCCGAAGATGATGCCCCCGTCCATCCTGAATGTACCGTCCTTCAATACTTCGATGCTCGTATTCCCTATTCTCAATCACTAAACCCCCATTCGTCTTGCATAATACGGCTCATGTCATATGTGGAGGTGGGGGAGCGCAAGACCTCTTATTCCGGCTGGGCCGATTCTCAGCTCGCTGGGTGACGCACGTCATCCGAGGACAGAAGAGGATTGCATTTTTCAGACCCGTTTGCTGACT
The DNA here is from genome assembly GCA_012270665.1 of Dehalococcoidia bacterium. The sequence goes on along the minus strand of JAAXHY010000193.1, from coordinate 1,119 downwards.
GCTGCCTGGACAGCGTTCGGATCCTGATGGGTTGACGCACAGTCGTTCAATGGTTCCCACTGAACGAAGTCTTGATTATCAGCGTAGCGGTCGCCCTGATTCGGCTGGGAATTCAGGGCCTCGTCGGACATAACCCAGTTTTATGGGGCGCTTCCGCCGCGCTCGCTTCTCCCACAACCACCATCTAAATGTTATGACCGTACGGAAAAAGAGTCAAGCGTGGAGTAGTTTATATTATTGTTAATTTTGTTGAAAAATAGTTTATATCAGCGGTTTATCGTTAGTAATATACATGAATTATGTTTATATATACGAATTTCGTAATACGACTTAATTTGATGAACAAGCGAATCCGCAACCTGTTTAATATAAGAGGTGTCGGTTTTCCGACACCTCTATTGCTTGTCTCCGTGTCTTAACTTCTATCCGCTCTCGAGCCTACCGTATCTCTTCTATAGCGTCCTTAAATGCCTCGAGCGTCCGCTCCACGTCGTTCGCATCGTGCGCCGCCGAAATGTAGAATTTAGAGTCGCCCTTGAATATCCCCCTCTCCATCACGCCGGCGTTGAATCGTCCCATGGTCGCTGAGTCGGCGGATAGTGTGGACCGGTAGTCCGTGATCTCATTATCAGTGAAATACACATCGAAGAGCACATCCTCCCCGGTCACACGCGCCGGAATCTCGGCTTCATCGAGCATCCTCTGCAGACCCTCCCTTAGAGTGGCGCCGGTCGCGCGCATTGACTCATAGGTCCCGGGCCTTCTGAGAATCTCAAGTGTCTTCAGTCCGGCAACCGCCGCGACCGGATTTCCGCTGAGGGTGCCGATCTGCGGCATAAAGTCCTCTGAGGGCGTTTGGCCACCGTCCATGTGTGCCATGATTTCCTCACTGCCGGCGATAGCCGTGAGGGGGAATCCGCCCGCGACGGCCTTGCCAAGGGTGCAGATGTCGGGAGTTACGCCGTAGAACTCCTGGGCCCCGCCGTATGCGAATCTGAAGCCCGTAACTACTTCGTCGAATATCAGCGGTATCCCAAACTCGTCTGCCAACCCTCTCAATCCTTGCAAGAACCCCGGCTTGGGAGGAATTAGACGCTGGAACGGCTCGACGATGATACC
>JAAXHY010000510.1 GCA_012270665.1 Dehalococcoidia bacterium | reverse complement strand
CCACGTAGGCCAAGATTATCAAAGCCTGCTTCCAATCCTCCTGATCCCACTGAAAGAAGAACAAACGCGCCTCTCAACGTATAGCCAGCCCGCATGAACAGCCAGGGCAAGAATCATTCTTATCGCCCCAAGCCATCCGACTAACCATTTGTAGATATGCTACCACAATCCACTTGGTGAGTTAGTCTCCAAAGTCGCATAAGTCTTTCTGCCTGCTTTCTGTATATGCAATGATTTGCAAGAGGTATTATTAGTATATGCTACTGATTACTCTTGATATATCTTTGCGGATGCCGTATTCTTTGACTTCCAATAATACCAGGAGGGCGATATGCCCTGCGAAGAAAAGATGTTACAGACGCTTAGGGAGTATGGTCACAGGCCGACTCCGCAGCGGCTCATGATCCTGTCCGCGGTCAGGCACTCACAGGACCACGTCACGGCTGCCGAGGTGTTGGAGCGGGTCAAGGAGTCCTATTCGTACATGGACCTCTCGACCGTGTATCGCACGCTGGATATGCTGAAGCAGATGCGCCTTGTCTCCGAAACGGATATGGGGAGCGGAACCTATGCTTACGAGTGGCTGGAACAGGACAGGCACCATCATCTCATTTGTAATCCGTGCGGACGGATCGCGCTGCTAGACGACGAATTTCTGGGAGCGCTCGGTTCCGAGATACTGGACAGCTACGGTTTCGAGGCGGATATGAACCATGTCGCGTTGTTCGGGCTGTGCCGCGATTGTCGGGACGAGTCCGAGGAGGCAGGCTGACTCTATGAACCCTATGAGGGGACCATCTCTCCGTGAAATCACTAATGAGGTGATCCATCGCACTCCGAGAATTGGACTACGTGTTTCGGTCGTCTGCCTACTCGCTATTTTCATGATCTCCGTCTTGTCCTGCTCCGAGAGTGGAGAGGAGGGTGTTTCAAGGGCGGGATCGCCAGAGATGCTGAAAGTGGTCAGTACCGTTTCTCCAATAACGAGCCTGGTGGAAAATGTGGGCGGCGCACGGATACGGCTGGAGGGAATCGTGCCGGAGGGAGTGAATTCCCACACATTCGAGCCGGCGCCTTCGGTGGCTACGGTTATAGCGGAGGCCGATCTCATCGTGCTCAACGGGTTGTTCCTAGAAGAGCCGTCGCTGGGAATGGCGCGAGCGAACAAGAAGGCGGGCGCGGTTATTCTCACGCTGGGGGACAAGGCCATCACGCGCGACCAGTGGGTGTTCGACTTCTCGTTCCCAGAGACCGACGGACATCCGAATCCGCATCTGTGGACAAGCCCTGACCTGGCCATCAAGTACGCTGACTTGGTGAGGGCGGAATTGTCGGCGCTCGACCCCGACAACGCCGATTACTACGCTGAGAATTTCGCAAAGCTGGAGGAGCGGCTGAACGATCTGGACGGACGGATCGCCGCCGCGGTCAACACGATTCCGCCGGAGGACCGCAAACTGCTCACGTACCACGACTCGTTCCCATTCTTCAGCACGCGGTACGGTTTCGAGATCATCGGGGCGGTGCAGCCTTCGGATTTCAGCGAGCCGTCGGCTCGTGAGGTGGCGACGCTTATAGACCAGGTGAGGGAGGCGGGGGTCCCTGCGGTGTTCGGGTCAGAGGTGTTCCCCAGTCCGGTCATGGAGCAGATAGCGAAGGAGGGCGGGGCCAAGTTCGTGGACCAGCTAAGGGACGACGATCTGCCGGGTTCTCACGGCGATCCCGATCACACATACATGGGGCTGATGGCGTCGAATATACGGATAATGGTCCCGGCGCTTGGAGGCAGCGTGGAATCAATGGAAGGATTCGACACGGGGCGCGTGTTCGATGGCGAAAGCAGCGCAGTCTATCCAGAGTAAGGTACTTTGCTTCATCCGATTCCACACCAATACGAACATGAAGAGCCGATAGTCGAGCTGAGAGGCGTAACAAGCGGCTATGGGGGCAGTCCGGCGCTCGAATCGGTTGACCTGGCGGTGAACCGGGGGGGCTTCGTTGGTCTGCTGGGGCCAAGCGGGTCGGGTAAGACGACCCTTTTGCGCACCATACTGGGAGCGGTGGAAGTCTATGAGGGGGAGGTGGTGGTAGAGGGTCAATCAATCGCCGACCAGAGGCCGCGCATCGGATACGTGCCTCAGCTCGAGACGATAGACTGGAACTTCCCGGTGACGGTGGAGCAGGTAGTGATGATGGGGTTCACATCAAGCCGGTGGTGGCTGCCGTGGCGCCAGAAGCGGGACTACGAACACGCGCTGGAGATCATGGAGCGGCTGGGAATAGCCGACCTGGCGAAGCGGCACATCCGAGAACTTTCGGGGGGACAGCAGCAGAGGTCGTTCCTAGCGCGGGCGCTGGTGGGCAGTCCCCATGTTCTGCTGCTGGACGAACCGACATCGGGAGTGGACATCAAGACGCGGGACGAGGTGATGCACCTTCTGGACGAGTTGAACCACCAGGACGTCACTATCATCATGACGACCCACGAGATAAACTCGGTGGCCGCTCACCTGCCCTGGGTGGTGTGCGTGAACGGGCGGGTGGTGGACTCGGGACCGCCGAGTAGAATCTTCACGCCCGAGGTTCTGAAGCGAACGTACAACGCCGACATAGTGGTTACCGAATACATGGGCATGAAGCTTGTGGCGGAGACTCCGCACTTCTTCGGTCGGAACGGCAACGGGAGAGGAAACTCGCACAATGTCCATTTCGATAACGAGCGGAGGGCGTAAGGCACAGTGTTCACGCCGCTGGAGTATGAGTTCTTCGTCAGGGGCCTGATAGTGGCGACGCTGGTCGGAGGGTTGTGTGGGCTGATAGGCGTGTATGTGGTGCTGAGACAGATGTCGTATATTGGGCACGGTCTGGCGCACGCGATATTTGGGGGGGCGGTTGCGAGCTACGTTCTCTCTATCAACTTCTTTCTCGGGGCGAGCCTGTGGGGATTCGTGTCGGCGATGCTCATCAACATCGCCTCACGGAAGCGCAGCATCAGCGCGGACGCCGCAATAGGAATCGTGACCACGTCCAGTTTCGCGCTGGGGATAGCGCTAATCAGCAAGTTTAGAAATTTCACGCGGAGTTTCGACGCCGCGTTGTTCGGAAACATACTGGGCATCACGCAGGCGGATATGCTGGCGATAGTCGCGGTGACGCTGATTGCAGCGGTCGCGGTATTCGTCGGGTACAAGTATCTTCTGTTCACCACGTTCGACTATGAAGTCGCGCGATTCTATGGGGTGCCGACAGGCTGGATAGACGCCGGATTCGCGTTGCTGCTGGCGGCGGTAATCGTTGTTTCGCTACAGGTACTCGGAGTAACTATGATCGCGGCCGCGATCGTCATACCGCCGGTCGCGGCGCGTCTGCTGACGAATGACTTCAACAGGATGCTGATGCTGTCGGTGGGGATTGGGGCGTTCTGCGGACTCGGCGGACTGTATATGAGCTTCTATATAGACGTGTCGTCGGGCGCGTCGGTGGTGCTGTTTTCCGCCGTGGTGTTCCTGGTCGCGCTGGGCTACACCGCGCTGTTGAACCGGCTGAACTCATCAAGGTGGAGGTCGGGAACTTCCAACCTGGGCGGCGAAGCGGAGTCCCTACACTGAGTGGAAGTCTAACAACGCTATCTGCTAAAGTTGGCGGAAGTAGCTGATAAGCGCCATTCAAGGTTTGCACGACATCGGATCATCATCTATCTCACTCTTCCCCTCTTTTTCGCGCGCCAGACCGTTGTGCCATTCCTCAGGACGAAGGTAGTCCCTTTTCTCATGCCATCTACATCTCTTTCGACACGCAGCCGTCAATCCCGTTCACACATCCGCAAGAAGCGCCACCAAGTCGTTTGCGCTGACTGCGGGACATCTACGACCGTACCCTTTCGCCCAACTCCGGACAGGCCGGTGTACTGTCGTCCCTGCTTCAGAAACCTACGGAATGAGACCTCGCCTTATATGAGACCATCCCCAAATGGATCACTCGATGCAAATGCGGCCCCTGCAGATAGCGTCTCCGGAGTGTTTCGCGGAGTTGTGTTGAATGACTCCACGAGGTCGGCGATGTTCCGTATGAACATTTCGGAGCCCACACCCATTCAGGAGAAATCCATCCCCCACCTGCTGGCAGGGCGTGACTTGGTTGGACAAGCGCGCACCGGTTCAGGAAAAACTCTGGCATTCGCGGTTCCCTTGACTGAGAAGTGCGACCCGTCGGTTCGGCAAGTCCAGGCTCTGGTTCTGACACCAACCCGCGAGTTGGCTATCCAGGTGGCGGAGGTGACAGAGACCCTGGCGTCAGCGCGGCGCTTGAGGGTGACCCTGCTGTACGGAGGCCGCTCATCGAAGCCGGAAGAAACGGCGCTAAAGAAGGGAGTACAAATCGTAGTCGGCACTCCGGGCCGCACTCTCGACCATATTCGACACGGAACTCTGGACCTGCGCTCGGTTCGCTTCCTGGTCCTGGACGAAGCGGACGAGATGCTGGACAGGGGATTCGCCCAGGACGTGGAAGCCATCATCGGCCATACGCCCTCCGAGCGGCAGACCGCGCTCCTGTCCTCGACTATGCCCGGGTGGGTGGCCAAGACCGCCAGAAAGCATCTGCGAAACCCGGTGAAGGTGGAAGTGGACGCCGACGTGCAGGCCCCACCGACCGTGCAGCATCTGGTTTACACCATCGAGAGGAGTGAAAAGATAGACGCGCTCAGGATCCTGCTGGATCGGCGAAACGGCTCGCCCGTAATCGTCTTTGGCAGGACCAAGCGCGGCGTCAGAAAGTTGGCAAGTCAACTCGACAGGCTAGGCTATCCGGTGGGCGCGCTCCAGGGAAATCTCAGCCAGAACGCGCGCGAGCGTGTGATGACTGATTTTCGTTCAGGAGAGGCGCCGATCCTGGTAGCGACGAACGTCGCCGCCCGGGGCATTGACGTCGAGGGCATTGGTCAGGTCATCAACTACGACCTCCCGGACTCGGAGATTCTATTCACCCACCGCGTCGGGCGAACCGGACGGATGGGCCGCGCCGGAGAAGCGATAACCTTCATAACGCCGGACGAAGAGAAGAAGTGGAGTCAACTCGAACGTGGCCTGGGACTGCGAATTACTCGCGAGCCATGGAAGGCTCCCGCCCGCTAAGGCTCAGTCCGAGTCATTTCAGGCCTTAGCGGCGCCGGATTAGACGCCTCGCCTTCGATAGCGCCACTCCTATTCTAATTCCCATTGGCGAATTGGCTGAAATCGTCGGCTGTCCCGCGAAATACAATCGCGTATAATAGGCTGCGATACATGGTGGCTGAATTCAGAATTCCGGTCACCGCCGGAGACAGACCACCCCGGTCAAGACACTATTGGGAATGACTGTATGGACTCTTCACCCACGCTGTCGCTGAGCATTGATATAGGCGGCACGTTCACCGACTTCACACTGCACGACACCGCCACCGGCGAACTCAGAGTCCACAAGGCGCTGACCTCTCCGGACGACCCGTCCCGCGCGCTGATCCAGGGCCTGCGCGAACTTCTCGAAGAAATGGACATAGGCGCTGAGCGGCTGCGACTCGTGGTACACAGCACCACGCTGGCTACCAACTCGATAATCGAACGCAAGGGCGCCAAGACGGCGCTGCTGACGACGAAGGGCTTCCGGGACATCTTGGAGTTCGGCAGAGAGCGGATCTACGATATGCACGACCTGCACGCGCGATTCCCGGACCCGATTGTGCCAAGACATCGCAGGGTAGAGGTGTCTGAGCGCATAGACAGGGATGGCGTGACGCTGGGTCCTCTCGATCTAAATGAGGCGTCGGCGGCCGTTGACAATCTGGTTGAGCAGGGCGTGGAATCAATTGCCGTATCGCTGCTGCACGCATATCGCAATCCCGACCATGAACGGGTATTGAAGGGAATGATCGAGTCGGAGCATCCTGCTCTCAGCGTGTCCCTGTCATCGGAGGCCGCGCCGGTCATCAACGAATATGAGCGTACTTCGACAGTCGCCGCGGACGCATATATAAAGCCTGCCGTCTCTCGCTATATTAGCGGGATAGAGCGCGACCTGGGCGACCTGGGCTACGGCGGCCAGCTTCTGGTGATGCACTCGGCGGGCGGAGTTCTGGGGGCGGACGCCGCGAGCGAGCGTCCGATAAGGCTGCTTGAATCCGGTCCAGCGGCCGGGGCGCTGGCAGCGGGATTCTACAGCGGTATGCTTGGAGAGCCGGATCTGATCTCGCTGGATATGGGCGGCACGACTGCGAAGACCTGCGTAATTGAGGGCGGCCAGCCGAGCCAGAGCAACGGAATCGAGGTCGCGAGAGTTCACAGGTTCAAGTCGGGCAGCGGCCTGCCGATACTCATTCCGGTACTCGACCTCATAGAGATTGGTTCGGGCGGCGGCAGTATCGCTCATTTGGACAATCTGGGACTGCTGCGAGTTGGGCCCCAGAGCGCGGGGGCGAGTCCCGGGCCCGCCTGCTACGCCTTGGGGGGAATGCAGCCGACGGTCACCGACGCCAATCTGCTACTTGGCTATCTCAATCCCGACTACTTCCTCGGCGGTCGTATGACGCTGGACGCGCAAGCTGCTGAAAGAGCGCTAGAGGGTCTTGGTTCCCAGATGGGAATGAATGCGGTGGAGGCGGCGTGGGGAGTGTACAGCGTCGTGACCGAGAACATGGCGGCTGCGGCGCGCATTCACATCATCGGGCGGAACAAGGACCCGCGCAACTACTCGATAGTGGCATTTGGCGGGGCCGGGCCAGCGCACGCCAGCGAGGTGGCGAGGATACTGGGCACGACGAACGTGGTCGTTCCGCTCGGGGCGGGGGTAACGGCGGCGCTGGGATGCCTGGCCGCGCCGCTGTCTTTCGAGAATATACGCTCGATGCCCGGCTTGCTGGAGCAGTCCGACTGGGACGCGGTCAACCAGGCGTTCGCCGAAATGGAGTCGTTGGGACGCGAGATGCTCACTAACGCGGGTGTGTCCGACGCCGAGGTGACGCTCACAGCTTCCGCGGATATGCGGCTTCAGGGCCAGATACACGAGATAAACGTGCCGGTTCCCATGGGGCCGCTGTCGGCTTCGGATGTGGAGGGAATCAGCGCGGACTTCCACGAGATATACCAGGAACTGTACAGCCGGCGGAACCTGAGCCTGCCCATCGAGGCGCAGAACTGGCGTCTGTTGGTCAGCGGGCCGCAGCCGACGCTGGAACTTCGACAGCAGGAAGCGTCTGGCTCAACCAGCGTGAACGCCGCCCTAAAGGGAACGCGCAGGGCATATTTTCCGAACGCTCACGGACCCAACCAAGGTGGATTCGCGGACTGTCCGATTTATGACCGCTATGCACTTCCGGTTGGAGCGACTCTTGAAGGACCCGCGATTGTCGAGGAAGCGGAAGCGACGACAATCATCCGTCCCGGAGACAGCGCGTCCGTGGATTCGTGGCTGAACCTTAGAATCACTGTCTCACACTGATAGACAGTATTTGGGAGATGAATGAGATGAGGCAGAGAGAGGAATTCGACCCCGTATCGCTGGAGATAATGTGGAGCAGGATGCTCAACGTGGCGGAGGAGATGTGGTCAACGATACTGCGGACGGCGGTGTCAACGATCATAGCGTCGGCTAATGACTTCGGCTGCGAGGTACTGGACGCCGAGGGCAGGTCCATCGCGCACGCATATCGCTCGATGCCCGTGTTCAACATGACGATGCCGAACGTGACCAAGGAGATACTCAAGAAGTATCCCGTGGAGACGATGCACCCGGGCGACGTGTATATGACGAACGACCCGTGGATGTGCGCCGGACACCTACCGGATATCGCTATCGTGTCTCCGGTGTTCTACCAGGGGCGCTTCGTCGGGTTCGTTGGGAACATAGCGAATACCTCGGATATCGGCGGCACACTCGATGTGAAGCGGGTGACCGACTCCTATGAAGAGGGCATCTTCTTTCCGCTTTGCAAGTTGTATGACAAGGGTGAGCCGAACGAGTTGGCGTTCGATATGTACAGGTGGAACGTGCGTGGGCCGGACATGGTGCTGACCGACATCGAGGCGCAGGTGGCGGCCAACCAGGTGGGAGCGAGGCGAATCAACGACTTTCTGGACGAGTACGGGCTGGAAGACCTCGCCGCGCTGTCTACCGCCATCAGGGGACGCTCGGAGGCGGCGATGCGACGCGCTATCGAGGAATTGCCGGACGGAGTATATGAGAATCATGTCTATACGGACGGCATGGGCGACCCACTGAAGATACAAGCGCGCATAGAGATCCGGGGCGATGAGATGATGGTGGACTATACTGGCTCATCTCCCCAGATAGACCGCGGCGGTCTGAACTGCACGATGATATACAGCCGGGGGCATACGTACTATCCGCTCGCGTGCCTTCTGACGCCGGACGTGCCGGTGAACGAGGGGTGCTTCGAGGCGATAAGTGTGACGGCGCCGGAAGGCACGATAATCAACTGCACGTTCCCGGTCTCGGTCGGCTCGCGCACCAACACCGGATGGTACATACACGGCTGCATATTCGGAGCGCTGGCGAAGGCCGTGCCGGACAGGATCCAGGCGGGCAACGGGCTCATGTCGTCGGTCCGCACATACGGTGTCGAGGACGACGGACGGCTGTTCAACGCGCACCTGTTCTGCGGCGGCGGACGGGGGGCCACCAGCCGGGACGACGGGATGGGCCTGAATATGTTCCCGTCGAGCGCGTCGAACGTGCCGGTGGAAGTGTTCGAGGTGAACAGTCCCGCGCTGATCGAGGCCAAAGAGCTGATACCGGACTCGGCGGGCGCGGGCAAGTTCAGGGGAAGTCCCGGTCAGCGTGTGGTAGTGGGAAAGCTGCCCTCGCACTCCGCGCCTCTGAACGTGTATATCCATCCCAACCGTCTCACATTCGCGCCGCAGGGAGCGTTCGGCGGCGGGACGGGAGCGAAGACGGAGGTCATCATCAACGGCGACAGGGTCAGCGACGACCCGCGGTCCATGACATCCGGGGCGGTGACACTGGAGACGGACGACGACCGCTTAGTGCTTGAGTTCCCGAGCGGCGCGGGCGTTGGAGACCCATCCAAACGGGCCAGGGATTTGCTGGAAGCCGACATGCGGAACGGGCTGGTGTCGGAGGACGGAAAGCGGAATGATTACGGCGCGGCGTGAGGAGGCGGCAAATGAGTGAATTCGAGATGAGGGTCGGAGAGGCTACCATCGTGGCGCTGACCGACATGAATTGCGCCTACCCAACACCGCTGCCGGAACTCTGGCCGAACGTGCCATAGGACGCGTGGGAGCCCTTCAGGGAGTTGTACCCCGATACGTTCGAGGGAGACAGGATGCGGCTAGAGATCGGATGCTATCTCGTTCGATCTTCGGGCAAGACCATACTGATAGACACGGGCTACGGTCCCGGCCCGATAGAGTACATCGGAGGGCTGCGCGGCCAACTCATGGCGGACCTGGCTTCGAACCGAGTCGAACCCGAGGAGGTGGACATCGTGTTCCTGTCGCACCTGCACCTGGATCACGTGGGTTGGAACACGGAGGAACGCGATGGGCGGAATGTTCCGGTGTTTCCCAACGCGCGCTACGTCGTTCACGAGGACGACCTGACCCACTTCCGAAAGCCCGAAGTGCAGGCGGCGGGCAGATTTCCGTACATTGACAGGTTCGTTGACCCTCTGGATGAACTCGGAGTCCTGGACACGCTGTCGGGGGACTCCGACCTGACGCCGGAGGTCCGCGCTCTGCACACTCCGGGACACACGCCCGGTCACATGAGTGTGAGGGTGTCTTCGGGAAGTCAAAGCGCGCTGATACAAGGGGATGTGCTGATCCACCAGGCGCAGATTACGGAGCCGTCGTGGACGCCGCTGTTCGACGGGGACTCTGAGATGGCGGAGGCGACAAGGCGGGTGATGCTGGATAGATTGGAAGCGAGCGGGGATACGGTTGTCTCGTGTCACTTCACCAAGCCCGGATTCGGGCAGATAGTGAGCGTGGATGGCAGGCGCTACTGGCGGACTGGGTAAGGCCGGGGCCTTTGCAAAGTCGGGGGACGATGCGACATATATCATAGTTTATAGATGCGGAGGAAAGTACTGGGCGCTAACTGGGA
>JAAXHY010000132.1 GCA_012270665.1 Dehalococcoidia bacterium | reverse complement strand
AGAACGTTCGGGAATACGTGCCTCCAGATGATGACGGTTGGAGAGACGCCCGCGATTCTGGAGAGTATCACGAAGTCGGCGTCTTTGACCGACAGCACTTCCCCTCTTATCATCCGCGCGATACGCGGCCACGTGGACACCGCAACCGCCACCACGATGGGCATGAGCCCCGTGCCCAGGATGGCGACGATTATCATAGCCAGCAGGATGGACGGGAAGCCCATCGTCGCGTCCGCTATCCGCATGATGATGGTGTCCACCCACTTGCCCGCGTACCCGGATACAAGCCCCAGCGCCGTTCCCACCACCACGCCCGCGCCCAACGCGAACATACTGATGAAGGCCGAGGTGCGCGCGCCGTATATCAGGCGGCTGAGTATGTCCTTGCCGACGAAATCGGTGCCGAGTGGGTACTCCCAAGTCTCGAATGGAGCTGTCCTGGCATCGCGCAGATTCTGAGACCTCGGATCGTGCGGCGACAGCAGCGGCGCGAATACCGCAAGAATCACCAGTATGGTTATGACGATGACAGGTATCCAGGGAAGCCGGAGTTCCCTGGATTTGGCAAGCGCCGCTCCCAGTCCGGTTGGTTGGCTTTCGGATATGATTGTCGAGGCCATGAGTTTCCAACTCGTTTTCCTGGAACACTCGAACAGTCGGTTCGAGGCTCTTCTTACCAGAAGACGCTCTAGTTTGTATCTCTGATTCTGGGGTCTGCGAAGCCGTACAGAATATCCACTATCAGCGCGGTGGCGACATAGAAGAACCCGGAGACCAGAACGGTCGCCTGCACCAGCGGCATATCACGCTGTATCACGCCTTCTATCATCATCCTGCCCAGTCCGGGCCAGGCAAACACCTGCTCCACCACTATCGAGCCGTTCAGAAGCGCGGCCAGCGTCAGCCCTCCGAACGTCATGAGCGGGATGACCGCGTTTCTAGCCGCGTGCTTCCAGATTACGATTCGCTCGCGCATTCCCTTCACCCGCGCGAACTTCACGAACTCGCTGTCCAGAATGTCCAGCATACTCGAGCGTCCGAGCCTCATCATCGCCGCGAGAGGCCCAAGAGCAAGCACCGCCGCAGGAAGGATGAAGTGATCCGGCCCGCCCGCGCCATATACCGGTAGCAATTGCAGGTACGCCCCGAACAGTATGACCACCATGATCGCTACCCAGAACTGAGGAGCCGCCAATCCGAAGATGGCGACCGCCTTGCCGATCTTATCGGCCAGGGTGTCACGCTTCACCGCGGATAATATCCCCGCCGGAACGCCGATTATGAACGACAGAAACAGGCCCGCCGCCGCAAGCTGAAGCGTCGCCGGAATCCGCTCCAGCAACAGGTGCCTGGCCTCTTTCTGGCTGCGAACCGACCTCCCGAAGTCTCCCTTAGTAATCAGGTTCTTCATGAAGTCCAGGTACTGCACCATGAACGGCCTGTTCAGTCCGAGCTCCTCTTTGAGCTGTTCGTACACCTCTTCGGAAGCGTCAATCCTCACGGGCAGCAGCATTCGCGCTGGGTCGCCGGTCATGTGGACGGCTGAGAACACGACGAGACTCAGGCCGACCAGCGTGACCAGCGCCTCCAGGATTTTTCTTGCTATGTATCGTGTCATTTTTCAGTTCTCAGACGTTAGTCTTCTGACACCGTCACCCCAATCCTCTCTCTCGGAGGGACAGGAGGGTTTCGCCCCGCTCCCTGGGTTGAGAGCGGGGTATCCTTCCTGATTCAGGCCGCGCCTAGTTCTCGTTGAACTCGATTGTCCACATGGCCGTGTTGTATGTTACGACCGGCCAAGGCTTCCAGCTTCCGGGCTTGATGCGCGGCCCCATGCCCCAGGGCAGGTTCACGAAGAACGGGCTGAAGGCGTGGTTCTCCTCGCGCAGTTCGCTGTAAACCTCGGGGAAGTTGACTTCCCAGGCCTCGACAGTGACCTCGTTCACGAGTTTCTCGGTCACCAGGTCGTTCAAGCGCTGACAGACCGGGTCTCCATTCGGATGAGCGTCGGACGTCCACTCGGGATCGCATGTACGCCAGGGTTTCGCCCCCGCCGCGTAGGTGTACATTCCTCGCGTTATGCTCAGCCCGTTCCAACGGGTCTCGTTAGTTCGCACCAGAACGCTGCCGGGCAGCTTGCGCTCGTTCCACTGCTGCCTTACGGATGTGGCGTCGCCCGTCCTTACGGTAACATCCAGTCCGAGCTCATTCGTCCATGTGGCGCCAAACACCTCGGCCAACTGCGGCTGGAGCGGCAGATCGCCCGCTTCCCACGTCCAGATGTCGAACGGCGGTATGCCCTCTCCGTTCGGATGTCCAGCCTCTTCCAGAAGCTGTTTCGCCTTTTCCAGGTCATGAGGGCGCGGGTCAGCTACCCCGTCCCTGTATCCGATGGTGCTCGGCGTAACATGCTGCCATCCCTGTGGTATAGCCATGTCACGGTTGTACAGGCTGTCAATGATCGCCTCTTTGTCAATCGCGTACTCGAGCGCTTGTCGGACGCGCTTGTCGTAGCACCACAACTCGGGATCCCAGCAATCCACATACACTATCCAGGAGTAAGCGGCTTCAGGCTGATACACTACCTGGCCGCCCGCGCCTTCGATGTCCTCCAGCATGAACACGTTCGCCTCGATCATGTCGGCTTGGCCCGCCTGCAGGGCCGAGATGCGCGTGCTCGCCTCGGGAACCACCTCAGTGATGTACTGGCGGAACTTGGGTCGCCTGTCCTCTGGATAGCCGTTCGCGGGTTGGTAGAAGTAGTCGTCGAACCGCTCCAGCACGAACTTCTGCCCCGGTACCTGAGACACGAACTTCATCGAACCGCAACTCGAAGGGTTGTTCTGGTACGCCTGGTCGTCGGTCTGGGAGATGTCGCCGCCGGCAGCGTTGTAACCCGTGACTTCCTTCCAGTGATCGGCGTTGAATATATGACCGTCATGACCCTGGGAGTTCTCGGAAGACAGGAAAGGCGTGTCCGGTCTAGGGTTATCGAAGACGAGCCTCAGCGTCTTGTCGTCAATCTTCTGTATCGCTTCGGTGACATCCGCCAGGCCCAGGGATGTCGGATCGACGCCCGGACGATTTCGCGACGCCTCACCGAAGGCGAATTCCATACGCCACCATACGTCTTCGATGTCAATGTCGCTGCCGTCGTGCGCCTTGATGCCGTCCGCGATGACGAAATCAATGGTCTTGCCGTCCGAGCTGATAGTCCAACTGTCTGCGACTCCAGGCAACAAGATACCGCCGCCGCCGCCGCTGACGAGTACGCAGTTATAGTACCTGGTTACCTTCATGAACTCGTCGCCGCCTGAGCGTGTCGGGTCCCAGCCTCCGGTCGCGCCGACGTTCGCCACGAGCAGCGTAAGAGTTTCATCGGTCAGACCGCTGTCCATTTCGGACTTGGTCGTCTCCATGGCTGGCGCCTGCGTCGCTGGCTGCGGAGCGGCGGCGGGCTGCTGGGCGGGAGCCGGGGCCGCCGGGGCAGGCGCCGTCGTCTCCTCGGGTTCGTCCTCGCTGGCGCATGCCAACACGAGTATCATCGCTATGGCCAGCCCTCCGATGATCAGAAACAGCTTCGCGCCGTCATAGGTGAAAGTTTTCATGTTCATCCCCTTTGCATGCGAGCGTCCGAGATTGGACTCACTTCTTAGACAGGCCGTCCGTACAATGTAAATGCCATCCCTTTTGGGAAAGCAGACCGACAATCTGTGAATTGAGAATGCGGCAGATGAATCGGTATTACCTCTCCAAATACCGACTATGGGTGAAGCGGATAATATAGCCAATGTCAGAACGTGTCAATATCGAATCACAGATACTTGGAGATTCGGCTGCTGGCAACTGCCCGCCGACAACCCACCGAGAACATCTGACGAGTGAGGACTGAAAACTAAAAACTGATAACTGACAACCCAAAACTAAAAACTGATATACTCCCTGTCGAGACCAGATTGAGCCAAGGAGATTGAGAATGACGACCGTTCAAAGTAAGCAAGATGTTGCGCTCATGGCGCATCTGCTCAGGCGGGCCGGATTCGGGGCCACCGCCAAGGAGCTTGATTACTACATGGGCATGAGCTACGAGGAAGCCGTCGAAGATCTTCTCAGGGCCCGGCCCACGCCCGACGAGTTGCCCACCGACCTGATCCGCCGCTATCACGTGGACCAGTCAGACCTTCGCAACGGCCAGGCCGCCGGAGCCCAATGGGTTTACAGGATGGTGAACACGGACGCCGTGCTGCCCGAGAAGATGTGCCTGTTCTGGCACCGCGTCTTCGCCACCGGCTCGAACAAGCTCATCCAGGCGCGCATGGTCACCAACCAGGTTGACATGTTCCGCGATTACGGAATGGGCAGCTTCCGAGACCTGCTCGTCCAATTGTCCAGAGACCCCGCGATGCTCATGTGGCTCGACAATCAGGACAACCACAAGGAATCCATCAACGAAAACTATGGCCGCGAGATACTCGAACTCTTCTCCATGGGAGTCGGCAACTACACCGAGGACGAC
>JAAXHY010000523.1 GCA_012270665.1 Dehalococcoidia bacterium | reverse complement strand
CTCTCCTTCAAACCCCTCCCCAATGGCCTGACAGTCTATCTCCAGCGCGTCCCCGAGAGGAAAACGAGCAAGACCCGTGTACACATGGACCTGACAGTCCCTGACGTGCCGGCGGCGCTGTCGCGAGTGGAAGCGCTCGGTGGAAGAGCGCTCAGAGACTTTGTCGAGCCTGGAGAGGAACTGGCGGTGGTCGCGGACCCGGACGGCAACGAGTTCTGCCTAGTCAAAGGCTAGCGTCAGCAAGCGCACTCAAGAAGGCGCTTCAATCATAAACATCATTCTTTGTGCTGCGCGGATACAGCATCTCCCTGCGCTTCTCAGCCAAGCGCGTCACGATGACTGGACCGAGGGCTTGGGTAGGTTCATATGTAGTCCAGTCGCATCTCGAAAGCTGACACCGCTTGTCATTCACTGTGGACTCAACGGATGGCGACTTTCGGAATTTTCCTGATTGATTCGGGCGCGCAGAATTGTACAAGAGAGGCTCGGGCATAGTACAATTGCAACTACTGTGGACATCACTCTCACGTTCTGAGGGACATGGACGTCGGTGCAGTTGAGGCGTTCGAGAGGCACGTTGGTTAGCAGACATGTTAGTAAAACCGCCGATTGCCTCAAGAATACTGCCAGATCATCTTGAAAGCCAACGTAGCTCAGTGGTAGAGCAGCGGTTTCGTAAACCGCAGGTCGGCGGTTCGAATCCGCCCGTTGGCTCCACTGCTACGGAGATCGCAAAAACGCTCCCGGCGAGCGCGAATTAACCGAGGCGCCAGGTGGTGCCTTCTGGGCTGTCTTCCAGAGTCACCCCAAGCTTGGTAAGCTGGTCGCGAATACTGTCTGCGAGCTGGAACTGGCGTGCTGCGCGGAGTTCTGTTCTAACGTCCACGAGGGTCTGAATGAAGGGTGCGGCTTCTGCGGTATCAACCTGTGGCTCCTCGAGCGTGAGTCCTAACACCCCTGCCAGTTCACGCAGCGCATCTTGCGCTTCTGTAATATCTGAGCCGCGCTCGCGTCCGCGATTTATTTCGCGCGCGAGATCGAACAATGCCGCTAATGCCCTGGGAGTGTTGAGGTCGTCGTCCATGGACTCAATGAAACGCTCTCTCAACTCGGTGGCGTCAAGCTTGGGGCCGTCTTCGCTGGGGGCATTGGCCGCCTGTCTCAATCTCTGGATCGCGCGTTCCTGAGCGCGAACGCTTTCCTCACTGTAGAACAGGGGAGAGCGGTAGTGCGAGCTGAGGAAGAAAAGCCTAAGCGCTTGGGGGTCGTAGGAGTCAAGCGCTTCGGGCAGGGAGATGATATTTCCCAGGGACTTGCTCATCTTCTCCGACCCGAGTCGAAGCATCCCGTTGTGCAACCAGAATCTGGAGAAAGGGATTTGGTCGGTGTACGACTCAGATTGAGCTATCTCATTCTCGTGGTGAGGAAAGACCAGGTCTTCGCCGCCACCGTGAATGTCAATGGTTTCGCCGAGGTACTTGATTGACATTGCGCTGCATTCTATATGCCAGCCCGGTCGCCCTTTTCCCCATGGACTGCCCCACGCCGGTTCGCCAGGTTTCTGAGACTTCCACAGAGCGAAGTCCAGTACGTCTTCTTTTCTTTCGTCGATTTCTATTCGAGCTCCTGAGAGCAAATCGTCAACGCTTCTGTGACTCAGCTTACCGTAATCTTCATCGTGCCTGACCCTGAAATAGACATCCCCGTCAACCTCGTAGGCATAGCCTTTTTCGATCAGTGTTTGGATAATCTCAACTATCTTGTCTATCTCACGGGTCGCCCTGGGGTATTCATGGGCAGGCACAACGTTCAGCTCGCTCATTGCGTTGACGTATTCGTCAATGTTGGCTTCTGCGAGTTCTGACACGGATACATTGCTTTCGTTCGCCGCCGCTATCATCTTATCGTCAATGTCGGTGAAATTCTGAATGTGACGAACTTTGAATCCTCTGAATTCAAGATAACGACGCAGCGCGTCGAAAGTAACGGCGGACATGGCGTGACCGATGTGCGAGGACGAGTATGGGGTGATTCCGCACACGTACATACGGACCAATCCGTTCGGTGAGTCGAAATCGTTAACCTGCCCTCTAAGGGTGTCGTACAGTTTCATATCTTGGTTATCGTGGCGATTGCCATGCAACAAATGCCCTCACCGCGGCCCACGAAGCCGAGATGATCGGTGGTGGTTGCCTTTAGACTGACCGATTCTATGCCCATTTTCAGTGCAGTAGCCAACTCGGCGCGCATATCGGCAATATATGGCCTGAGCATGGGACGTTCGGCGAGTATTGTAGCATCAATGTAATCTACCCGCCAATCCAGTCGGGCCAGTATCGACATGGTCTCCGAAAGGAGCTTTGCGCTGCGAATCCCGGCATACTTGGGATCACTGGCAGGGAAGTGGGCGCCTATATCCCCAAGATTGGCTGCGCCTAGACAGGCGTCAATTATCGCGTGAATCAGGGCGTCCCCGTCGCTGTGGCCATCCAATCCGTGGTTATATGGAATTGTTATGCCTCCAAGCGCCAGGTCACGCCCCTCGACGAGGGGATGGACGTCCACACCTATGCCTGTACGCCAAGTCAATCCGACCGGTCCTTGCGTCTTGATCGCAGAATTGTTTCGGCAATGTGTAGGTCTTCGGGTGTGGTTATCTTGATGTTGTCGTATGAACCCATAAACATATACACAGGATGCCCCATGGCCTCGATCATCGCGGCGTCATCTGTGACGTCGTGTTCTGTTTGCGTATGGGCATCCCAAATCAGTTCATATGTGAACGCCTGCGGTGTTTGGGAAGCCCACAGAGAATCTCTGGGTGGCGTTTCAGACACTGTCATGTCGCGATTAGCCACTTTTATCGTATCCTTAACAGGCACGGCGGCGATAGCGGCAGCCGATTCCGAGGCTGTTGAGATAGCGTGTTCTATCATTGGCTCGTCAACAAATGGTCGCGCGCCGTCATGCACAAGTACGATGTCGCTCCCTTTCAGCTCTCGCAGCGCGTTCAGCACGGAGTCTTGCCTGCGCGCTCCACCTTCTACTACGCTTTCGACCTTTTCCAGTCCAAGACTTCTGATCATTCTTCGCACATCCCCTAAGTTGTGGATGGAGGCTGCGATTACTATAGTGTGAACCAGTGGAGATTCATTGAAAGTCATCACACAATGTGCAAGAAGGGGTATATTTCCGAGTGGTGCGAACAGCTTGTCCAAGCCGCCCATTCGCCGACTTTCTCCTGCCGCGACGATGGCGACACCGACCTTGGAGATCGTTCCTAGGGGGTTGTGCAGTGGTGGACTCACCAACGCCAGTTAGCCCTTCGCCGGCTGCGCGAATATTATACGACCCGCAGCCGTTTGCAATATGCGCGTTGCCGTAACGGTCAATTCGGTATCAAGGTAACGAGCGCCGGATTCCACAACGACCATAGTGCCATCTTCGAGGAAGCCCACACCCTGACCGGCTTCCGTGCCTTCTTGGATTATCCTAAGCCGCATATTCTCCCCCGGAATTACTACAGGACGCAGCGAACCGGCAAGCTCGTTGACGTTGAGAACGGTTATGCCATCAATTTGGGCGACGCGGTTCAGATTGAAGTCGGTAGTTACGATGGAGGCTCCCATGTCTTTTGCCAGGCCCACCAACTTCGCGTCCACGTCCTTGGCTCGGGGATAATCTACTTCGAGCACCTCGGTATGGACTTTGCCGTCCATGCGTATCTGATTCAGGATTTCCAGACCTCTCCGGCCCCTAGCTCGCCTCACCGAATCGCCAGAGTCCGCCACATGTCGAAGTTCGTTGAGGACAAAGCGAGGAATGACGAGCGTGCCCTGCAGGAATCCGGTTTGAGACACGGATGCTATTCGCCCATCTATGATCGCACTCGTGTCTATCAGCATGAGGCCGGCTTGGTTGCCTCTCGGCTGAGGAGCGTCTCCGTTGAGGGAATGAGGTGGCTGTCCAGACACGAATTTCTGGAACAAGTCTCGTGATGGGGAGAACATTATCATTCCACCCATATACGCCAGCAGCAGACTCAGCACAATGGGAAAGGTCACGCCGGGCCATCCCGGTATGCGCCAAAGAAGTACAGAGAAGAGCAAAGCGACCAGAAGCCCCATCATAACGCCTACTATTCCCGACAACATTCTGGACGTGGGAATAGAATGAGTTTGTTCCACAATGCTCGAATAGATTTGGCCCAGAATGAAAGGAGTTGAGATCAGGCCGATGAGGCCACCTGAGATGGCAAGTCCAAAGGCCCAGAGCACGAAACGCTCAGGTCCCCAAATGTCCGTAATGTATCCGCCGAGGCCCCATCCGGCAGTGGCCAGGAGAGCGCCCCCAACGATACGGGAAACAATGTCCGCGACCATTCTCGGGTTTCTTCCGCTGTCTCGAGAAATTCCTCTCACCCTAATCCTGAGGATATGGGTTTCTCGAGTCTATGCTCAGAGTTTCTGTGAGGAAGGGAGGGGCGCAACCCTTTCCACCCAGACTAGATTGGTACAATGTCACATGCTACTGTAATTTCGATAGGCGCACAATTCTACATAGCACACTTTAGCTATTATACAGGACACGACGTAGAATTGCATCGCCGTATGGATTCATTTGATTGATATACGAACTTGAATTCCATTCGTATTTCATTTGTCTGCTGTCTGCGAGATTGCGCCCGACGTAACCCTGTCTTATTCAGGGTTCAGAACTGGACTGCGACAGAGGTATGCAAGTTATGTTGAACAGGTATCGTGTTACACAGTCGTAAAAAGCGGATACTGATGGCCATCTTGGTTACGATGGCTATCTTGGCGGTACTCCTGTTCGCCACCGCTCAGGGCCGCACAGCGGTCAAGACTGCCCTGTTTATTCCACAGGTACTCCCCACTATTCCAGTCAAACCGCAAGAGTGGTTCACCGGGGAGCCTCGGTTGGAAGAAGTCAGCTATCCGACTGAGAATGGCTTCGGAGTCGCGGACTTGTACACACCGGCGGGGGACGGTACGCACGGCGCCGTTCTGTTGTTCCTGGGTGTAAATCCTGCGGGTAGGGATGATCCAAGGGTAGTCGGATTGGCTGAAGGGCTGGCTCAGGCTGGGGTAATTGTGTTGATTCCCTGGTCGCAAGAAATGACGCAGAAAAAAGTATCCGCCAGTGAGATAGAATCACTTGTTCATGCTTATGAATTCCTGTTGGATAATGACAGGGTTGACCCGGAAAGGTCAGGAATGGGCGGGTTCTGCGTGGGAGCGTCATTCGCGACTGTCGCGGCCCAGGATGTGAGAATCAGAGACCAGGTGAAATTCGTCAACTTCTTTGGCGGCTATTTCGATGCTAAGGACCTGGCCGTTTCAGTTACTTCAGCAAGTCGTTTTTACGGAGACGTGGTCGAGCCTTGGATGCCTGACAAGCTGAGCGTCGAAGTGGTGAGCGCCCACTTAATTGATGGACTTCCTGATTCCGGTGAGCGTGCCTTGCTAGAAAGGGTCTTCATCGTAAGAGATACGATCATCACCGATGAGCTACTGGCTGCGATGTCCACAGAGGCTCAAACAGTTCACCGGCTGCTGTCGGGTGTCAGCCGCGCTGAGGCGGATGGGTTGATTTCCGGCATGCCCAATGAGATGAGGTCTGAACTGGCCTCGATTTCGCCGGCCACGAGGCTACGGGACTTGAACGCGCGGGTGCTGATAATGCACGACCGACAGGATAAACTTGTTCCCTCGGAAGAGTCTCGCCGTCTTGCTGACGCCCTCTCAGAAAGAGGAGGCGTGTACCACACCGAGTTTTCACTGTTTCAGCACGTTGATCCTACCCGTCCAGTAAGCCCTCCCATCTATGCCAGGGAGTTGTTCAAACTGTATCTGCATATGTATAACATTCTACACGAGCTAGACTGATAGACGCAGGTAGCCGTAACGGAGCGGTTGCTATAAACTTCATTCTGGCATATCTATAGAGTCAGGAATAAGAAGAGGAGAGATACTCATGGGGTATGAGTTCAATCATGTGCATTTGAAGGCGCCGGATCCCCGCAAGACCGCGGAGTGGTATGCGACCGCGTTCGACTTTACGATAGTGAGTGATATTGTGAGGCCTTACGGCGACCAGTTTGTGGTCACGAGGACACCGGACGGGGTGACGGTCAACATCTCCGGCGCCCGGACGGGTGAGGAATTGGACGAGGGCAATGCCGATGTTCATTGGGGCCTCGAGCACATAGGTATAACGATTGGCGACTTGGACGCCGAGCTGGAGCGCCTGACCAGCATGGGCGCTGTCTTGAAAGAGGGACCGATTGATGTCCCGAATGGACCAAGAATCGCCTTTATCGCTGGTCCCGACGATACACGCATAGAGCTGCTCCAACTGCCCGGATAGGAACCGATTCATTGCCAAGTCAAGAGTGAGGGAGTGAGAGATGCCCAGAAGAGTCTTCTTTCCGAATCCTGAAAACAAGCCATCTGGATTCTCGCCTGTGACGCGGGCCGGAAATATGGTTTTCGTGTCCGGCCAAGTGTCGGTTGACACCGAAGGAAATCTCGTCGGCGAAGGCGACGCGCGCGCGCAATCCGTACAGTGTCTAAGCAATGTGGAGCAAGCTCTGAAAGCCGCTGGCGCGACCCGCGCGGATGTCACGAAGATAACCGCGTTCCTGGTGAACCCTGAAGACTATCCGGCTTATGCCGAAGCAAGGCTGGATTTCTTTGGGAATCCCGGCCCCGCTTCGAGCACGGTCTTCATCAGCGGTCTGGTGAATCCCGAGTATCTGGTTGAAATTGAAGCTATAGCCGTTCTTTGAGTCTGGAGAGCGAGACACATGGCTGAGGACTGCGTATTCTGCAAGATAAGAGACGGCAAGATTCCGTCTGATATTCTGCATCGGGATGAATATTGCTTCGTGATACGAGATATCAACCCTGTGGCCCCGACACACTTGCTGGTCATCCCGTTGGATCACTTCGAATATCTGATCGAACTGGAGTCGGACTTCGACCGGACAGTTGCGGCAATGCTCTCTGCCGCAAGGGACATGGCAAGCGCCGAAGGAGTGTCAGGCAGCGGTTATCGTCTGATGTTAAATCAGGGCAGAGACGGTGGACAGGAGATTCCCCATCTCCATTTGCACGTGATGGGCGGCCGTCGTCTTGGCGGACTTGGTATTCCAAAGTGACCGATCTTCCTGATCCAATTGACGCTCGACTGAAGATACTGCCCCCTGGACTGAAAGACCATATTGAGCGTTCGCGGGAAGTGTCCCAGGAACTGGCGGTCCGGCACAATGTGGATGCTCGATTGGCCGACATAGGTACGGCTGCGCATGACCTGGCAAGGTCGCTAGGCCGCGACAGACTGCTGACGGAGGCAGAAAGATTGAGTCTGCCCCTTGGATTAGTGGAAGAGCGCGAACCCATTCTGCTGCATGGGCCGATTGCCGCGCGGTGGCTCTATGAGGACAGTAGTGAACTTGATGAAGCTGTTCTGGAGTCAGTCGCCTGGCACACCACTGGCCGACCGGGCATGAGCGAGGTGGCGAAGGTTGTGTTTCTTGCCGACAAACTCGACCCCCGCAAGGTGGAACAGTTTCCGTATCTAAAGAAAGTTGCCGCTAAATCAAAGGACAGCCTTGACCTCGCAATTCTGGAGTACTTGAACCACACCATAGAGTACTTCATGCGCAGTGGCAGCCTCATCCATCCGGTTTCGATTGATCTTAGAAACCAGTTGTTGATTTCCACAAGGGCATGAATTCGCGCCCCCTCGAAAGAGATCTGGTCCATCTACTTGGACGTGGAGCGGTTTCTTCAGACGAGGCTGATCTCCGGCGTTACGGCGGTGACGCTCTCGGGACATTTAGGGCGTTCCGCGCATCAGGACGGCTAAACGACCGTGCCAGCGCGGTCATCTGGCCGAGGACCTCCGGGGATATCTCAAAGTCCCTTGCTTACGCCTCTCGACAATCCATACCGGTTGTGCCATATGGTGGCGGGACCGGAGTAATGGGCGCTGCGACGCCTCTCGATTCGGCCATCATTCTCAACCTGCGCCGAATGAATCGAGTGATTGGGGTGGACAAGGAGAGTCGGACGGCAACGTTTCAAAGCGGTATCCTGTTGGAAGACGCCCATCGCGCGCTGACGGCCCACGAACTGAGGCTTGGACACGATCCGTGGAGCAGGCCCATTGCTACCTTGGGTGGAGCCATATCTACAAACGGCGTGGGATATACGGCCTCTGGACACGGCGCCATGGGAGACCAGATACTGGGAATGATGGCAGCGCTGGGGGGCGGAGAGGTCGTAGAGTCGCGAGCCGTGCCCGGCTCGTTCTTCGGAGCGACTCTCAACCATCTCTTTATCGGAACGGAGGGTACATTTGGGATCATTTGTGAAGCGACGGTGAAGGCGTTTCCTATACCGATCTGCCGTTCGATGATCTGTTTTGACTTTCCTGAATTCGACTCTGGGTACGAGGCAATCAGCGCCATCTATGCTAACGGGCTTATACCGACGGTTATGGACTACGGCGACGAACTTGTTCCCGGAGGATCCGGTCGGCGCGATATGGCTACCCTCTATCTAGTGTTCGAGGGCGGTAAGGAAAGTGTTGAGGCGAATGTGGGCGAGGCGACGGCAATCTGCCTCAGGCATGATGGAAGACGCGGCAGCGACGCCGCGGTGAACCGATACTGGATTGATCGGCACGCATCAGCCCATAGATACAAAGAGGACGTTCTGGACAACGAACGCCCCGACCTTGCTCGGCGAAGTAGGTCAGCCTACAGGATGGACTACCTGCACGTCGCGCTTCCCTCGGGGAAGGTGCTCGAATATCGCAGGAAGTGCGAGGCCCTTCTGAGCAAAGAGCGTGTATCTGTAAGGGAATGGTCGGTGTGGGGCAGACCCGAGTTCTTCTCCCTGTTGATTTCCCCGAGTGTCGAAGTCGAAGGAGATGAGGATCGGCTGGCCCAGACGGTAGATAGAGTGTTGCAGGCCGCTCAAGCTATGGGTGGCGCTATGGAGTACTGTCACGGTGTCGGGCTGAAGTTAGCGCATCTAGTAGAAGCGGAATTGGGTAGCGGGATGTCGGTTGGCCGCAGGATAAAGAGGTCGCTCGACCCGGCAGGAATACTGAACTCGGGTAAAATTTGGGGTTAGTTGTGCCGCTCGATCTCGTGGGATATGTCCACAATAGTGGCGTCAGGGGCAATATCCGGAATCACGCCCTTCACGGCTCCGACGTAGGAGCCCCTCGTGTCTAAGTCAGTAGCGAGTGTGATGATAGGCTGGCTCATGTCAGGTTTATGAGATTACTCGCGCTGACGATTGAGATAAGTATGAAAACGACTATCAGCGCGATGGTGAACCTGAACAGCGCCAATTCAAAGCCGCGTCGTGTCCTGAACGAGTTGTCTGCGGCTCCGAACAGACCTGTTCCTTGCCCCTTGACCTGGAGGAGGATGACAGTCACCAAGACAATTGATACAAGAATGTGAAAGATGTTGAGGGCTAAATCCATTTTATTGTTAAACGCTCCCGTCCCATGGTGTCAGTTCGTTGCTCGCCGCGCCTTCGTCTTCTTAATTTTCTGGTTCTGCCGCCGAGATCCGCCCGTCGCGTGCGCCATGAATCTGCATTATAGCATCGGCCAGCTTGTCCGAGTCGTGGCGCACAGGGTGTGAGTCATCAACCAGGTCGGAAAGTAGAATGGCAGCGCTCTTGATAGGACTGCCGTCGTGAACTACACCGTCCCCTTCGAACCTATCGCCTATGTCTGGCGGATTGCCGTTGCCAATGACATAGTCTGCGATTCCTTCGAAAGTATGTCGTCGCAGCGCCGCAACGTGCTCCGCGAGAGTGTAACCGCTTGTCTCTCCAACCTGAGTAGCGACATTGCATACATATATCACCGTCGCCGAAGTGTTTCTAACCGCTTCCGATATTCCGCTTACCATGAGGTTCGGAAGGATGCTCGAATACAGGCTCCCGGGTCCAATCACCACCAACTCGGCGTCTGAGATCGCGTGAACCGCGAGTGGATGAGCGGCTGCCTCCTCCGGCTCTATCATGAGTTGTTCTATTTCACCTTTGTGCCCGGTGATGTTGGATTCGCCGTTGACTACGCTTCCATCCCTGAATCGCGCGGATAGCTGCAAGTGGGATGTGGTCGCGGGTACGACCCTGCCGCGCACCGCCAATACACGACTGGACTCAACGAGCGCCTGGTCAAATCCGTTGGTTATGTTTGCCATGGCTACGATAAAGAGGTTCCCGAAGCTATGCCCCTTCAGGCCGTCGCCCTCCTCAAATCTATACTGGAAGAGTTCGGCCAGCAGGGACTCGTCCTCGGACATCGCTACGAGGCAGTTTCGGAAGTCCCCGGGCGGAAGCACTCCGAGTTCCCGCCTGAGACGTCCGGAACTACCGCCATCATCTGCGACCGTAATGACAGCGGTGAGGTTGTCAGTATGTTGTCGGAGTCCTCTGAGCAGTACCGAAAGCCCTGTGCCGCCGCCTATAGCCACTATTCGGGGACCTCGGCCTCTCTGCCAGCGGTTGTAGATCGAGTCCGCGAGAGAATCTATAGGTTGGGAGCGAGCCATGAACGGTATGAGTGTCCTGTAGAATCCGTACATGGACAGCAGAATGAAACCACCTCCTACGCCCAGCATCAAAAAGCCCTCGAAGTACCAGGGCAGGAAGTCCGGGAACGGGAGGGCGAAGAACTTTCTCAACAGGAAAGCCATGCCTATAGAGCAGATGAACACTCCAACAGCGCCAAACGCGGCCCAGCGTTTCAGTCCGACACCGGGATACAGCAGTCGAAGGAATATCCTCGCGCGAGAGGATACGGATGCTCCGGACTCAGGGTCCATTCCGATTCTGCGCGAGGTCATTCGCGCATTTCCTCGAGTTTATCTCGCGCGAGTTGGCTGGCGACCCGTGGGTTGGCCTTGCCTCGCGTAGCCTTCATCACCTGACCGATGATGAATCCCATCACCTGCCGCTTGCCGCCGAGATATTCTTGCACGGCCCCGGGATTGTCCGCTATCGCTTGCTGAACCGCCGCCAGCAC
>JAAXHY010000517.1:7994-10563 GCA_012270665.1 Dehalococcoidia bacterium | reverse complement strand
AGCTGACGTAACCGATGCATCACCCAGTCCCACTGCCTGGGACTGTTCACCAGGCACAGGACGTAAGCTGTTCCACCAGTGGTCTCCCACCAGTCTGGCAACTCCGGGTGACCTTCACAGGAGGAGAGGGTTTCTACCAGGTCAGTCTGGTTTAATGTCCACACCAACTCCCTGACCCCTGGTTCCAACTGCTCATAGTCCAGGAACCAGGGGTGCATCGCCTGGGCATCAGGGAAAGTCCGAAGGAGTACCGCTCGTTTGAACCACCACATAATGCCTCCTCAGGAGCCCTCAATCTCAGGCACTTGCAAGTCATCGTACTGTTGTTTACTAACAAATCTAACCAGTTTGGTACCGCTTTCTTCCGCAGTAACGGCATAGGTATGTCTGCCGTTCTTCTGTACCAGGGTACGTTTCCTGAGGCCGCTCTCTGGTATATCCACTGTTTGCCTGGTCTTCACGTTATAGAACTCCATGTTTCACCTCGCGCATTGATGTTCATGCTCTAATTCGCTAATGGATTCCTGGTCTTCACTTCCTGGCTTTTCAGCCAGAACGCATTACTATTCTCCTGGTACGTTTTGTGTCTGTTCCTTCGATGACGGAAATGAACAACTGGACAGCAACGGATCTATTTCTGTCCAGAGGGCGCGGGGGGTTCGCTAAGGAAATGTGGGGAAAAGTGGCAAATGAGATGCCTTAACCCGAACTTTTTGCAGAAGACGTTCGCAGTTTCTGTCTAGGCGGCCCTCTTCCTGAATGTCCCTGCAAGTCCCTTCGTGTATGCCGCTGCTAGGACGAAGAATCCCATTGCCACCAGCGCCATCGCCGGCCCGGACGGCAGGTTGTAGTGGAATGACAGGTACAGCCCGACTATTGCGGACGAGGCCCCAATCGCCGCGCCCATCAGCATCGCCTGGGTAAAGTTCCTTACCAGAAGTTGAGCGGCGGCGGCCGGTGTGATCAGCATCGAAATAACCAGCACTACGCCCACTGCCTGGAGCGCGATCACGATAACCAGGGCAAGCAGTACCAGAAGAGTGTAGTCAAGCGCCTGTGTGGGTATCCCTATTACGGACGCGCCCGTAGGGTCGAAGCTGGCGAACACCAACTCCTTATGCAAAGCCCATATCAGCGCAAGTATGCCTGTCGCAAGGCCGAGCGTTATCAGCACGTCGCCTCTGGACGTCCCCAGAACTTGGCCCAGCAGAACGTCTTCCAAGTTCACAGGGATCCCCCTCGCTGTGGTCAGCATGACAAGGCCTAAAGCGAAGAGACCGGCGAACAGGATGCCGATAGAAGTGTCTTCGCTTACTCCTGCCCTCATGGTCATGTAGCCTATGAGGAGCGCCACCGCGATCGCGGTGGGAATTATCCCAATGTATGGACTGAGACCCAGCATGAACGCGAGCGCCATTCCGGGGATTATCGCATGGGCAAGCGCGTCTCCCATGAAGCCCAGACCCCTGGTAACTACATACGCTCCCACTACCGGACACATTATGCCCACGATCACGGACACTATCAGCGCCCTTACCATGAAACTGTACTGGAATGGAGTGACGAACGCCTCAGCGATTATGTCCATCCGGAATTCCTCCGTGAATCGGCGCCAATCCGTATGGTCCGTACATTTCTTCCATAACCTCGGCTGTGAGAACGTCGCGCGGAGATCCACAGGCGCATACATGGTTGTTGATGCACAGACACTGGTCACAGCAGTGGGCAATGTGATTAATGTCGTGAGAAGAGAGCAGGATAGTCCGTCCCTCGTCTCTGAGCTGATACAGCACATTGACGAGGGATTCTTGGGAGGCTATATCTACGCCGCTGAAAGCCTCGTCCAGCAGCAGGATGTCGGCGCCCTGAGCCAGGGCGCGCGCTACGAAGACACGCTGCCGCTGTCCGCCGGATAGTTCGCTCACCAAGAAAGAGCGATGATCCCACATTCCCACCTGTTCGAGCGCGTTCCGGACCGCCTCATGGTCCACCTGTCGGGGCCGGCGGAACCATCCAATTCTGCGGACTCTGCCCATCATCACGACTTCTTCCGCCTTCATCGGCATACGGGAGTTGATCTTCTCGTACTGCGGTACGTAGGCGACTACACCCCGCGAGTCGTCAATGGACCTCCCGTGAATGAGGACTCGTCCTTCATTCACGGGAACCAGTCCTACCAGCGCGTTGAACAGTGTACTCTTGCCCGCTCCATTGGGGCCTACGACTCCCATCAGACAGCCGGGCCCGGCGCTGAAAGTCACGCGGTCGAGGATCGTAGCCTCGCCGAACCGGACGGTTAGGTTTTCAGCTAACAGAGGCGGACTAGCGATCGCCGCGCCATTCATTTCAGCGCATCCACGATGGTCGTGACATTGAATCTCATCATGTCCAGATAGGACGCAGCCTCGCCCCCGGGATCTCCTAGCGAGCCAGTGTACAGCGAGCCTACGACCTCTGCGCCTGTCTCCTCCGCGATACGCTTGGCGAGCCGGTCGGAATGGATATTCTCCCCGAAGATCACCTTGGCGCCCTCGTGCTCAATAGTCTCTACCAAGTGCGCCAGATCCTG
>JAAXHY010000517.1:0-7901 GCA_012270665.1 Dehalococcoidia bacterium | reverse complement strand
GAATGCAGTTCGGCTAACTCACTAATGTATGCGCTCGCATTGTTCTGGTATATCTCGGCTCCGTCCGGGTCGAGCGAGGAGAGTCGCGTCGCAATCTCGTTTACCGCGCTCTGAACCCTCAGTGGGTCGAACCAGAAGTGTGGGTCAAACTCGCCATGTTCGTGATCGTGGCCTTCGTGCTCGTCGTGGCCTTCCTCCTCGTGTTCATCCTCACCCTCCTCATGGCCATGCTCAGGATGCTCTTCACCTGAGACCATCCCCAGGAACGCGAGCCTCCTCGGCGCGCCGTGAACTTCCCACTCACGCTCCACTTCCATGTCTTCTAGGCTGAACTCAAGGACATGTCCACTAGCGGGGTCGGCAAGATATAGCGTCTCACCGACGATGATGAAAGACGGGGTCGCCTCTGGGTCAACGGTTTCCAGCAAGTGGACCTCGGATACTACGTCACCGTCGTGAGTGTCTAGGACGTTCAGCATTCCGTCGTAGGTTAGCGCGTAGAGAAACTCTCCTTCAGGCCCGAATGCCGCTCCGATAGAGCGTTTGTCGTCGGAAGCCGCGAGCGCGAGTGTCATCGTACTCTCTTCAGGGTCTATCATCCATATGCCGTCATCCATGAATCCGCTGTCGCCTCGGTAGGACGCTCTTCCGAAGAAGACGCTCGAGTCTTCATGACCATAGACGGCGCCGATTCGAGATTCTGACCTCATCTCAGGGGGATTCTCTATAAACCAATGGTCGAAGTGGTCATCGTGACTCTCTATGTACAGAACTCCACCAACGCATCCGAACATCACCCCATGGTTATTGTGCGCTTCCCCGTGCAATCCGGAGCAATCATCCGCGCTGCTGCTATCAATCACGTGGTCATCCAAGTTCCGAATCTCCACGCCGACCGGCAAGCTGCTCTCCGTCTTGTCCGGATAGTCAGGATTGGCTACGGACACCGCGAACACATCTCCGTGCATAGGCACCACCGCGCCGTGCTGCAGCCCGGCATTCAAGAAAGCGATGTCATAGCCGTCCCCGGACTCTTCCATCTCGTGCTCGTTCAGGAGCGCGACACGCCCTGTGCCGTCATGGAAGATGGCTGTCCACTCGCCACCATTCGCTACGTGTATGGGACGCTCGTCGCTGGTCTCTAGTTCCAGCATGGCAATCGGTTTGCTGACGCGGTCATAGTGATCGCCGTGTTCGACAAGGTAAACGCCGCTGTCGAATATGTGAACGCGGTCATCGTCGTCCCCATCTCCCCTAGCGACGGCAAACCCGAATCGGTAATTTGGGCTGGAGTAAACGCTCGCTCCGGGGGCCGCGACCTCGAAAGCCTCCTCCGCGACCTTGCCAGTCATCAGATCCACTACGGAGAGGTGGGCTTCGTTCGCGTCCGCTACCAGCAGTCTGCCGGTGAGCGAGACGTGTCCCTCGCCCTCTTCCTCATGGCCGTGTTCATCCTCGTGGCCGTGTTCATCGAATATATCCACGAACTCGATGGGTTCCGCGAACTCTGCGAGCGCCACGATGGACTCGTGGTCCTTGGCGGCGTTCTCGATAAGCTCTTCCAGCCAACCCGCTTCCAGGGACAGACCAACGCTGAACACCAAGTCGGCGTCCGCAACTTTAGCGACATCCCTCGCTCCGGGCTGGAAGATGTGCGGGTCGGCGTCGGGAGGTAGAAGGGAGAAGGATGTCGCCCTTTCGCCGCCGACCCGCTTGACCCAGTCTCCGACGATGTTGCTGGTGCTGACCACACTCAGCTATGGCATGTCGGCTGGCTGGGGGGATGGGGAAGAAATCTGTGGTTGGGCCGTAGCCGTCGCGGGAGGAGCCATAGTGGCTTGCGCCACCGGTGGCGCAGTGGGCTGTGGCGCTGGCTGAGGAACGCTTGTCGGCACGCTCTGGACCGCGGGCGCGGCTGAAGTCGTCGAAGGAGCGCTTTCCTCGGTGTCGTCTCCGCAGGCCCCTACAATCGCCGCGATGATTGCCAGCGCGGCGATAAGAGTCAAGATACTCTTGTAATTCATAGTTTCAAACTGCCTCCATCAATGAGAGCTAGTATCAATTAGGGATTTGGCTCGATGATTGCTTTCGGTCTGTTTCGAGAGTTAATGATACAGAATATCATTTATGTTGATTATTTTATTTTACTGTGGCATTTGCTGTCAAGAGCTATTTTTCGTTTCATCGTTTCATAGAGTGCAGGAATTGGAGGATAGTTTCTTGATTGACGCTCTGGCAAGGGCATTGATAGATTTGATACAGGCTCAAGTAACACTAACTTGGAGAGTGGCGGACAAGACAAGTCCAAAACATCTCATGTGGCAAACGTTCGGACATGAAAAGGCGATGAGAACTCTGAGCCGCTCGATAGAGGCGGGCAGGATCGCGCACTCATACCTGATAACCGGGCCAGCCAAAGTTGGGAAGACCACTCTCGCTCTCGACATCGCTCGCGCCGCGAACTGCTCCTGCGGTGGAACTCCATGCGCCGCTTGCCGCCAGTGCCAGCGTATTACATCCCAGCTGCATCCGGACGTACGGATCATTGGGCTGGAACCAGCCAGGTCGGGCAGGCTGCGGACTCAGATCAGTATCGAACAGGTGCGGGAGATTCAGCGGGATGCAAGCCTGCTGCCATACGAGGGTCGCAGTAGAGTCTTCATATTCGAGAGCGCGGAGAAACTGAGTGGCGAAGCCGCCAACAGCCTGCTCAAGACGCTGGAAGAGCCGCCTGAAAATGTCATCATCATACTTGTGGCTTCCGACCTGAACTCCGTGCTGCCAACCCTGGTCTCAAGGTGCCGACGCATAGATCTCCGTCCGGCTCCATTAAACACCGTTTCCGAATTCCTGGTGGAACGGAAGAATGTAAATCGGGAGAGAGCCGATGAGATAGCCGGACTGTCTGGCGGCAGGATTGGCTGGGCTATCGAGGCGGCAGCGAATCCGAGGATAATAGACGAGATATGGGAATCAATGGACGCCATAGAGAGGACCGTCAGCGGTTCCCTGTCAGACAGGTTCGACTATGCCGAGCGGCTCTCCGGCCGCTTCTCGGCGGACAGACAAGGAGTCCTGGAAGAACTCAACCTGTGGCAATCGTGGTGGCGGGACGCGCTTCTCATCGCGCAGAGCAAACGCGAACTTGTAGTCAACAAGTCCCGCCTTGACTCTCTGCTCTCGGTTTCCGACCAGACTTCTCCCGAATCGGTAGTATCCTCTCTGAAAGCCATTCGTCGAACAGTGTTCCTGCTGGAGAGGAACGTCTCTCCGCGCCTGGCCATCGAGGGGATGATGATGCAACTGCCCTCATTGTCTGAACATCGCCGGGAGGGATGAATATGATCGTGGGAGTCCGTTTTTCCCCTTCCGGGAAGGTGCATTTCTATGACGATAACGGAATCTGCGTTGAATTCGCCGACAGGGTGATGGTTGAGACCGAGCGCGGCGACAAAGAGGCCAGTATCGTCATAGGATCGAGTCAAGTCGCTCATTCGGACCTGAATGCGCCGTTGCCGCGTGTCCTGAATCTCATAACGCGCGCGCCAAAGATACCGTGAATCTGGCGGCGCGCGTTCAACTCACCCACGGGATGAATGGACGCCATTCTTCCATGATCTCGCGGTGCTGGAACATATAGTAGGGGTTGGGTTTCGGCGCTCCCGGTTCGCGCAGCAGCTTCATTCTCGCTTCACGTGGAGTCCTGCCCGCCTTGTGATGATTACAGGGTATGCAGGCGCTCACTATGTTGTCCCAGGAATGGGGGCCTTGCCGCCATCGGGGGATGATGTGATCGAGTGTGAGTTGGCGCGTCTGCTTGCCGCAGTACTGACAGGTGAACCCGTCGCGATAGAACACCGCCTGTCTGGAGAGGCGGCGGCGCATTACGGGCCTCTTCACCATGTAGATCAGGCGGATTACCGATGGCGCAGGGAACAGTTCCGAGACACTCTGTATGTGGCCGCGTCCGTTTACGACAAGCTCCGCCTTGCCTCGCCCTACCAGGACCAGGGCGCGTCGCACGTTGCAGACGTTGAGTGGCTGGTAATTCTGGTTAAGCACCAGAACCGGCGAATTGATTGCGCTCATTCTACGCCTTACGGTGGACTTGTCTGCCGGAAACTCCCTGAAGCGATCACCGCTCGAGCATAGTTTAACCCAAACCCCAGCCCTATCTCCATATTATGATTATGCGACACTTTTCCCATGCGCCTCTTCAGCCAGCAAGTCCAGCCCGATTGCGAAGTCGCCGACAACGGGCCCCAGCGAAGTCCTCGGGACATTGCCCCACACATCCAGGAACAGAGAAACAGCCTTGGAACTGACAAGCCCATCCACGAGGATGTGTTTTTTGTCTTCGACGACTGTGGCAGTGTCAACGCTGTCAACGGCGGCCACGCCTGTCGCGGGGATGTCCAGGTCGGCCCCGGTCAGGGTAAACGCGAAGGCGAGCCGAGCCAGGATTACGATGAGAGCGAGGGAGGCCGTCAGCCCAATGACCAGCCCCAAGGCGACGCCCGATATGCGGTCGGCTATTCCCGCCGCTCCGAGCGTGCCGGCGTTCGCGACCGTCTTTATCACGCGGCCTGCCATAACGAATATCAATGTACAT
Source organism: Dehalococcoidia bacterium (assembly GCA_012270665.1). The sequence goes on along the minus strand of JAAXHY010000517.1, from coordinate 3,289 downwards.
ACCGACATTATGAAGATGTAAGCTAGAACTGAAACGAAGGCGTCGGCGCCCGCCGAAAAGCCCACCAATTCACCTGCGTCGTCCGCATATCTGCCGGACACCCACCATCCAACTACGATTCCTGTACACAGAAAAATGACTTCCAGGATGCCGGTCTTAAGGCCCCAGAGAAGCGAAACAGCCAGGATAAGTAAGATCAGAAAGTCTAGCCACTGCATAAGTATGTTCGCTCACGCTTGCGCCGCATGGGTTGAGGATAAAAGTTCATGTATCATCGCCTGCGCTACTTTCAGGTTAGCACACGATCCTTGCAGCCTAAAGGCAGTAGAATCACATACAGACATCAAAACATCCCGTGGCGTATTGCGTAAATGCGGCTCTTGTATTTATATTCACTCATTGGGTTGCAGTTCGCTGGCGCGAAATAATATGGAGGAAACTCGATTGCTTGTCTTGGGCGTTGATCCCGGTACATACAGGATGGGCGTCGGGCTAGTGGAGTCGGACGGCGAGATGTATTCCCTGCGCCTGTCGGATGCGCTCAGCCCTCCGAGGAGCGCCGAATTGGCTGCGCGCCTCGGATGGCTCCACAGCCGCCTCGAAGAGTTGATGGCCGAGATAAGGCCGGACGTCGTGGCTGTCGAGTCGCCGTTCGTCGGTCGAAACATCAAGGCGGCCATTTCCGTAGGTCAGGCGCAGGCGGTCGCAATGGTTGCCGCCGCGTCTCATGGCATTCCTGTATCCATGTACGCTCCTAGGGAAGTCAAGAAAGCTGTTACTGATAACGGGGGGAGTTCCAAGGAGCAGGTGCAGGACATGGTGCAGTTCCTCCTGGATCTGCCAGATCCGCTGGAACCCTCGGACCGGGCAGACGCCGCCGCCGTGGCTATCTGCCACATCAACAATGCCCAGACCCACGACATCGAAATGTGGGAATAGAGAATTATGGTCTCGACACTTATTTCATCCATATCGGGAACACTGAGAGGCGTGGGGGCCGACTGGGTTGACGTTGCCGTAGGGGGAGTGACGTTTCGGATCAGTGTGCCGGACACTTCCGTGAACTCGATAGGGCGCGTGGGCGAACCCCTGAGACTGCATACTTCACTGCAAGTCAGGGAGGACAGTCTGACTCTATACGGGTTTCTCTCCGAAGATGAACGCCAGACGTTCGACACCCTGTTGAACATAAGCGGGATCGGGCCTCGCCTGGCGCTCGCGATGCTTGCGCGATTTAGCCCGCAGTCCCTTGTTCAAACGGTTGAAGAGGGCGACACGAAGGCCCTGTCCGCAGTGCCGGGCATAGGCCGGCGCACCGCCAGCCGAATAGTGCTGGAACTCAAGGGCAAGCTGGACCTCGACTTCGCTGATGGGCGAGTCTCCGCTCCCGACTCGGAACTGGTGGATGCTCTGACCGCGCTCGGATACGGGGACAACGAGGCGAGAGAAGCGCTGTCTCGAACCTCATCCAACGGCCAGTCTGAGGAAGACCGGATCCGCTCCGCCCTAGAGTATCTGGCAGGCGCGTAATGGAGCGCTCTCCCTACGATCCCTGGGCCGACATCTACGACGCCGTTTACTCATATGTCAGGTCGGATATACCCTTCTACGCTCAGCAGGCCGTGGAATCCGGGGGTCCTGTGCTGGAGCTCGGCGTGGGAACCGGGCGCATAGCGATCCCGACAGCCCAATTGGGGATTGACGTGGTCGGGATAGATTCGTCTTCAGCTATGCTCTCGAAAGCTAGGAAGAAGCTATCGTCGCTTCGAGAGGGAGCGGGCTCAGTTGAGTTGACCCACGCCGATATGCGCGACTTCGACCTTCGGGATGCGAGTGGCGCCCGGCGTCAATTCCCCCTTGTAACTATTCCCTTCAGGGGATTTCTCGCGCTGATGACCGTGGAAGATCAGATCAGCGCTCTTGATAGCATCCTACGGCACCTGGGGCCGGGTGGAAGGCTTGTATTCAACATATTCGTGCCTGATCCAAACATGGCCTTCGAACAGGGCGACGCACCCCGTCATTTGAACGACGTTACCGACCCGGTCACGGGCAAGAGCTACGTCCTCTATCAGCAGAGTCGGTATGATACTCACGACCAGACGGTCAGCATACGGATGATTATCGAGGAACTCGATGGCGATAACACGGTTACTCGAAAAATGTATCGTGACTACATCCTGAGATACTGTCATCGCTGGGAGATACACCATCTTCTCGTAATGTGTGGCTTTGAGGTAGATGATCTGCTGGGCGACTTCGACCTCTCAGAGTTTCACGCGGGCAGCACGGAGATGATCTGGGTTGCGCGGAAGAGATGACACAGGGTCGCGCGTCCCCAGCCCACTCTACTTTCGACACGGATACTCCCGCGACAAGCAGTTCCTTATAGCGCCGCTCGTTTCCCAGCGCCGAGCGATATGAGGGACTAAACGCCGGCTCAAGAAAGGCGCCGGTCAACGAATCATCACGGTTGACACCCGCCCGCGTTCAGGATAGACTTCTCGGAAAATCAGATACGCGCCCTGGGGGAGCTTGGAAGGCCAGGCTGAGAGGGCAGCCCAAAATGCTGTCGACCCCTAAGAACCTGATCTGGGTAATGCCAGCGGAGGGATGTGGTTGAGTCCACAGAGACAAATGACCGCCCACCCGCACAGGTGGGCGGTCTCCTTTTGTGAGTATGTTGGCTGTGGACAAAACTGAAGAGAGAGGCTACGGACAAGCGCAGGCTTCCGATCCCGCGCGATACGCTATTCGTATAGACGGACTGTCCAAGACGTTCGAGCGCGACGGTCAGCCCTTGCCGACTCTGAACAACGTCAACTTTCATGCCAGCGACGGCGAGTTCGTCAGCATAATCGGCCCCTCCGGGTGCGGCAAGAGCACGATGCTGAACATCATCGCCGGTCTCGACGAACCGACGTCGGGAAGCCTCTCTCTGTATGGCAAACAGGATCCCTCACGTCTAGGTTCGGTAGGATACATGCAGCAGAAAGATCTGCTGCTGCCCTGGAGAAGCGTATTGGACAATGCCATCCTGGGACTCGAACTCCAGGGCGTTTCGAGGCAGGAAGCCACGTCACGGGCAACAGAGCATCTAGGACGCTTCGGTCTCGAAGGATTCGAGAAGTCATATCCTCACAGCCTTTCGGGCGGTATGCGACAGCGCGCTGCCTTCCTTCGCACCGTCTTGGCCGACCAGGAGGTCTTCTTGCTGGACGAGCCCTTCGGCGCTCTCGACGCGCTCAACAGGACGCGTATTCACCAGTGGCTCACCGGACTCTGGGAA
>JAAXHY010000216.1 GCA_012270665.1 Dehalococcoidia bacterium | reverse complement strand
AACATCATCATCACCCCACACGTCGCCTTCTTCAGCCAGGAGTCCACGCTCGAGCTAGAACAGCGCGCCGCCCGTGAGGTGGCTTGCGTCCTCACAGGCCGAATGCCCGATAACCTGGTAAACCCGGCAGTGCTGGAGCATCCAAGCCCGCGGCATAGTTTGTCCTGAATGTCCATGTGCGCGATAATAGAAATGCCGAAGCAGAGTCGGGGAGAGATTTGAGAAATGGCGACGCAAGAGATAAGGGCATACTACATAAACGGCATTCTGAAACCGATAGCCTCACTGGATATTGAGGAAGGAGCCGAAGTTGCCCTAACTGTGACAGAAATCAAGCCCAAAAACGCCCAAGGGACAAGAAAACTAACCGGACTGGCGTTCGGCGCGTGGAAAGGAATCAATGCCGAACAGTTAAAGAGACACATCTATGAATCCAGAAGCCAGCCAAGTAACAGACCTGTGCCAAATCTATGAACTTCCTCATTGACACGGACTGGACAATTGATTATCTCAATGGCGCTCGATATGTAAGAGACCGTACAACCTTACTCTACTATCCAACAATCGAAGACACTTTGAGTCCGTGGGAGGACTTGAGATAATATCAGCCTGATAGTACCTGAAGTTTGCATAAGACCATCACACATCAGCCAGCGCCCCCTCATACACCCCGTAGTCCCTTTCCGAAAACGCCACGAACGTCACCCTCTCGATCTCGTCGTGCCGCTCCAGCGCGGCCATCACCTCCCGCGCCGCGATCTCTGCCGCCCGCGCCTTCGGAAAGCCATAGACGCCCGTGCTGATTGCGGGGAAGGCGACGGTCTTGAGTCCGTGTTCCGCCGCCCGCGCCATCGAATTGCGATAGCACGACGCCAGCAGCGCGTCCTCGTTATTTCCGCCGCCGAACCATACTGGTCCAACCGTATGTATGACATGCTTCGCTGGCAGATTGTAGCCCCCGGTAATCTTCGCCTCACCCGTCGGACATCCGTCCAGCTTTCTGCACTCTTCCAGCAGGCCAAGCCCGGCGGCCCTATGTATTGCCCCGTCCACCCCGCCACCGCCCAGCAGCGAGTCGTTCGCCGCGTTCACGATAGCGTCCACCTCTAGCTTCGTAATGTCTCCCTGCACAAGCCCGATTCGCTCTCTCATATCTCTCCTCACCAAAGACCCTGAATTCTCATTTACGACCTGAGACTTTTGCCCAAAAGTAAAATATAATATCCCCTGAATCCTACCATAAGGGAGAACATGAACATGGCACAGTCCGACCTGGCCCTTCTCGCTCACCTCATGCGGCGCGCGGGATTCGGCGCGACGCGCGACGAACTGGAAGCCCTCGCGTCCCAGAGCTACGAGGATATAGTCGAGGACCTGCTCCACCCGGAACGCTTCCCGGAAGTGGATGACGACGTGGTCATCCGCTACTGGTTGGAACTCAACAACCCCGACTCGGTCGAGCCGTGGAACACGCGCTGGATCTACCGCATGGTGAACACCCAGCGTCCGCTCGAAGAGAAGATGGCGCTCTTCTGGCATCATGTCTTTGC
>JAAXHY010000558.1 GCA_012270665.1 Dehalococcoidia bacterium | reverse complement strand
CGGAGAACGCGGTGTCGCTGTATGAGGACCACATACGCCCGACGGTGGTGAAGAAGAACCTGGGCTCGCTGCAGGACGCGGCGTCGCTGATGTGGCGTATGAAGGTATATGGCGACGGCGAGCCGGGCCCTTGGGACGAGGTTCTGGAGATTGCGCGTCCGGCGGCTGAGAAGCCCGGGCCGGCGTTCAGGGACGCTCACGCCGCGCTTACGTTCGCGGCGGGCGGTCACACGGAGGAGATGGGCAAGCTGATATCCGGCCTGGACGCGATGGCCGGGGAGGGCAACGCGCTGTCGAGAGAGGTGATGCTGCCGCTGGCGAAGGGCATCGAGGCGTTCGCGAACGGGTCCTACGAGGACGCGGCGGACAACCTGGATGGGCTGGTGGACCAACTTTCGCGCATCGGAGGCAGTCACGCGCAGCGGGAGGTGTTCGAGGACACGATCTTGGAGTCGTACATCCGCTCAGGTCGGTTCGACAGGGCGCAGGAGCTTCTGCACACGCGGCTGAAGCGACGGACGTCGGTACGGGATGAGGTGTGGATGGAGAGGACGATGGGTGAGGCGGCGGATTAGGGAAGGAGGGAGAGATGACATCGCAGGCGGTAAGAGATAAGGTCGCGGATATAGTGCGACGCGACCTCAAAGAACGCTTGGGGGACAGGCTGGCGTTCGATCCTATCCTGGTGTTCGACAGGGTTGATCACGACGATGAGGACTATCTGGACATAATCATCATCTACGATGGAGATCGGAAGTACTTGGACTCAGATACAACGGTGGGGTTGGTTGACCGTATAACTCCTCACTTGCTGGAACTCGGTGCGCCGTGGCCGCCGAGCAGGTCGTTCGTGGAGAGGTCGGAGTGGATAGAAGATAATATACCGAGGTACCATGAGCCCGACTGGCCTGATTAGAATAGCAAGGCACTTGGCGTCGGGTGGAGTAGGTAGCGGCATAGGGAGGCCTAGGCAGGATGAACTATGCCGCGCCGTGAGTTGCGCGTACTACGCGATGTTTCACACGCTTGCCGGTTGTTGCGCCGATATGCTGGTCGGGGCTACTCGCGCCCGACGAAGTCAGGGAGCATGGCGTCAGACTTACCGGGCCCTAGAGCATGGACACGCCAAGAATCAGTGTTCCAACGCGCGGATGTTAGGCAGGTTTCCACCGGAAATACGGAGATTTGGAGAGCTGTTCATTGATATGCAGCGTCGCCGTCATCATGCAGACTACGATCCCGACGCGAACTTTTCTCGTTCCGACGTCATGCAGTTCATTGATGATGCGGAGAGTGCGATAGTCGGACTCGAGAATGTGGACGCCAGGGACAGGCGAGCGTTCGCGGTGTTTGTCTTGCTGAGGAGCAGGCGGTAGTGACAGTATTAGGTCAGAGAGGTGGTTAGTCGGAGAAGATGGACCCGGCAAGAATTGCTGGTAGCGTTTGCGTTGTATTGTCGGTTGCCATTCGGAAGATTCCACCATTGGAATCCTGAGATCGTTGAAATTGCGAAACTCATCGGTAGGACACCCTCCGCCCTGGCTATGAAACTCTCAAACATTGCCAGCCTCGATCCGGCTATAACATCTACAGGTCGTAGAGGACTCATGGGGGCTTCAGCCAATGATCGGGCAATGTGGGAGGAAATGCATAGTGATTGGGCACAGTTTGTCATTGAATCACAACAGGCTATGGAGGTGGTTCGGGCCTCGGAAAAGTCAATTGGTGAGTCAGCCATCTCTGAGAACGATGTACAAATAGGCTTAGATCGCGCTGTTGAGACTACCGTCCGTATCGGACAGAGTTTCTTTCGTTCCGCTGTGTTGTCTGCATATGATGGGCGGTGTTGTATAACCGGTCTGTCAATTCCTTCGCTTTTGGTGGCGAGTCACATTGTGCCATGGAGGGATGACAAGGCAAACAGATTGAATCCCAGAAATGGTCTACTGCTTTCTGCACTGCATGACAGGGCTTTCGATAGCGGTTTGCTAACGATCAATGATGATATGACCGTCCTCGTTTCTCAGAATTACCGTGAAGTGGAAGACGAGTATTTCCTGCAATCCGTTCTGCGTTACCAGGGTCGGCAAATGAAACTCCCCGAGAAGTTCTCACCCGATCCTGCCTTACTTTCCTATCACAGAGAGCGGATATTTCAGGGCTGAACTATCACGATTGTTATATAATCCGCTCCGAATACATCCGGGAGACCCGAACATGAAGATACTGCTTGTCGCCACGAACCAGACGGACCGGTTTATGGATCGGATGGTGGTGCGGCCTGTGCCGATTGGGTTGGCGTACCTGGCGGCGGCGGTTGATGAGGGTCGGCATGAGTTGCGGGTTCTGGATTTGATGTTCTCGGAGGATGGGCCGGGGGATGTGGAGGATGCGGTTAGGGAGTTCGGGCCTGAGTTGGTGGGGCTTTCGATCCGTAATCTGGATAACCAGAGCAGCGGCAATTCGGTGTGGAATCTTCCGGCTGTCAGGGAGATCGTGGGGCGGATTCGGGGGGTGAGTGAGGCGACGACGTTGTGCGGCGGGCCGGCGTTCAGTATATTGCCGGCTGAGTGCTTGGAGTACGTGGGCGCGGCCCTTGGTATCGCGGGGGATGCGGCGGAGGCGTTCGCGACGCTGGTGGAGCGGCTGGAGGCGGGCGAGGATTACAGGGATGTTCCGGGTATCGTGTACAGGGACGACGGCGAAGTGGTGGTGAGCGAGGGGAGGTTTGTGTCGGACTTTCATAACTTCCCCAGGCTCGATCTGCTGGATATGGGGAAGTATAACGGGTCGGGTTTCGGTGTCGGGGTCGTTACGAAGTTGGCGCAGGCGTATTATCCGACGCTGGACAGCAACTTCGATGGCAGCGACTGGCGCGCACGTCCGGCTGATGAGGTCGTGGAGGAGATAGCCGCGTTGAATCGGGATTTCGGGATCAACAAGGTATTCTTCATTGATTCGGGTTTCAATGTGCCGGCGGACGCGGCGAAGTCGCTGTGTATCGCTATACTGGAGTCGGGACTGAAGATAAGGTGGAACAGCTATGTCCGACCGGGTTCGGGGGACGAGGAGCTAATTCGGCTGATGAAGCGGTCAGGCTGCTCTCTGGCGCTGATGTCGGAGTCGGGCAGGGGTTCGGGAGAGTTGTCGGAGAGGCTGAACGGGCTGGAGGCGATGGCGCACCTGTGTGATAAAGTGGGGCTTCCGTTTACGATGAACGTTGCGTTCGGTGAGCCGGGTGAGAGTCGGGAGAGCGTGGAACGGAAGATAGAGTTCCTCGACAGCGTAAAGCCCGCTTTCGCGGTGCTTCGGCTGGGGACGCGGGTACTGCCGAATACATCGGTCGCGCAGACCGCGCTGGAAGAGGGTCTGATAGAATCGGAGTCGGATCTGCTGAGGCCGGTCTTCTATATCGAAGAGGAAGTGAGGGACTGGCTTGGGGACAGGCTTCGGGAGGAGGTGGAGGCGCATCCGAGGTGGAATTTGTCGTGAGTAACACATGAAGTCTTCAAGTGGGCAGGAATGGATTCCCGCTTTCACGGGAATGACGATAGAGTTTTGAGGGACTTGAGTATGCCGGTTATTGATCACAGTACGCAGAGGATGCCCGCTCCGACGGATAAGGTCGGTTCGCGGGGGATGATAACCGAGGAACACGGGGCGGAGTCTCTGTCGGTGAGGGAGATCGTGGTGGAGCCCGGTTACAGGGGCCGTCTGCACACGCACGACACGGACGAGGCGGTGATGGTGGTTGAAGGCTCTATCCAGTTCATCGTGGGGGACGAGGTTCGCACGGTGCGCTCGGGATACTCGATGCTCGCGCCGCCCGGGGTGGCGCACAAGTTGGTGAACAATACATGGGTGTCGGCGCGGATGCTGGTTATTCGTCCGACGACCGAACAACAGGCGGACTACCTGGAATAGCGCAGGGGAGCCGCAGAGAAGACCAGAGAAAGCATGACGGAGGAGAATTCAATGGCGACGAGTCAGACCGGAGCGCAGGAGGAGTTGCAGCTAATACCGACGAACGCGGGCGGCAGGTCTTTCGCCGGACCGCCGAAGGCTCTGCAGTCGCAGGTCACGCCGACGGACTTGTTCTATGTGAGAAATCACTGGAAGGGCGCGCCGGAGATAGATATTGACGCCTACCGTCTCAGCGTCGGCGGGGAGGTGGCGCAGGCGCTCTCGCTTTCCATGGATGATCTGAAGGGTATGCAGCATCGTCGTTACCAGGCAACTTTCGAGTGCTGCGGCAATGGGCCGATTCCCGAATACTGGGTCAAGCAGACGCGCTCCGTGATGGAGAAGGTGACCGGACACGGGATCATGGGCAACGCGGAGTGGGTGGGGGTGTCGCTCGCGGATGTGTTGAACATGGCGGAGATAGGGCCGAACGCAGTGGAGGTGATGTTCGAGGGCGCGGACCATGGCCCGGACGAGGTTGTGGGCGACCCGGAAGAGGTTACATACGAGCGCAGCCTGCCGATGGAGAAGGCGCTTCACCCGGACACGATGCTCGCTTGGGAGATGAACGGCGAGCCGCTGACGCCACTGCACGGGTATCCGCTGCGGCTGGTGGTTCCGGGGTGGTACGGGATGTGCTCGGTGAAGTGGCTGGTGGGGATTCACGTGCTGGACCACAAGTTCGAGGGCTTCTATCAGATAGAGCGGTACAGGGTTATGAACGGCCCGGACGCTGACGAATTCTACACCTACCTGACTGGCATGAAGGTGAAGTCAATCATCACGGACCCGGCGCCGGGCGACCAGGCGCCGGTCGGTGACTATGTGGTGTCCGGCGCGGCGTGGTCGGGGGAGAGCGACATAACGCGGGTCGAGGTCAGCGCGGATGGAGGGGAGACCTGGACGGACGCGCGGGTCACGGCGCCGAGAAGCGGCTACTCCTGGACGCGCTGGGAGTGCGACTGGACGATTCCGGCGCCCGGGAACTACGTGCTAATGTCACGAGCCACGAACGACAAAGGAGAGACCCAGCCGATGGAGTTCCCGAACAAGTGGGACGGCATGGGTTACGGCAATAACATGGTGTTCAGGCACGAGGTGGAGGTCGTCTGATAAGTCAGTTTGACGTCCTCTAGCGCTCCACTAACTCGATGTGGCCTCCGTAACGTCGAAAATCTGAGATGTTGAACGTCAGTAGTCTGCGCTCTCCGTGCGCCGGCATGGTAGCTACGATGTTGGCGTCGTGGATCTGACGGCCTCCGACCGACACTTCACCGAGGAGCGCGATCAGCCAATCGGTTACGGTGGGACCATCTTCAAGTATCTCGAACTGGCTTATCAACCAGCTTGCCTCTTCGATAGCTTCCTCGCTGGTAAGGGCGTTTAGCCAGGTTTGAGGCCTGGTGACTACGGAGATGTATTCACGTATGATTTGTCTGCTAATCCTCAAAGGTTCATTGCCTATGTAAGCGCGCCGTAGCCTCGCTCTGGCGGCATCGTGGAGCGGGGCTTCGATAATACGGGAGTAAACGAGGACATTGGTATCTACGAACATATCGTAACTACACTCTGTCTTCGTAAAGGTCTTCTCGCCTGAGACTCAATCTCTTCGGCCATCCTCCCGCGCTGCGAGCGGGCCAAATCTCATCCAGCAGATCTGTCTTGAAGCGTATACGTCGTCTGAACGACAGCGTCTCGGCGTCTATGTTGACATCGGTGGTCTCCCAGCCTGCGGCAGTCCAGGCGATGGACTGACTCTGAGGGCTGTCTCCCTTTTCATTCGCCCACCAAGCGGTGTAGCGTCGCGCGGATGCGGGCAGGTTGAAGCCTAAGACGGATTCGATCTCGCTGAAGCAAGTCTTCCACTCGCTGGACTGAAGACTGTTCAAGCGCTCGTACAATCTCCGGTACTTGCCCGCGGTTGCCTTTTCCTTGTAGTTTGCTTGTTGAGCCGGATTCATGCTGACCTCACGCGCTGACCGTTTCATGCCCTCTCAATTATATGAGGGGTGTGCATAAATGCTCTCAAGTCATACATTTTGTTGTCACGGGGCTTGGAGGCACTGAAATCAGTCTGATTCAAAACCGGAATTCGCCAAAAATCTTGTAAATATGCCAATGCGGTCGGTCAAATCGGCGACTTAGATTACTTATGCACACCCCTCAATTATATACGAGTGCTGACCGTCTTGGGGCGCGGGGATGGGATTCCATGTTAAAGTATGGGGCGCAACTCAAACGCTGGAGGAGAAACGAATGCCGATTTTGGACAAGTCAGGAACCGATATGAACGAGATGTATCCCGGCTTCAAACGCTGGTCGGTGGTGGATGGGACGCGGGGCTCGACGCAGTTGAGTGTCAGCGAGGTGCTCATGGAGCCGGATTCTTCGCCGCCGCTTCACGCTCATCCGACGGAGGAGACGATATTGATCGCGGAGGGGGAGTTGGAGGCGTACATCGGGGACGAGACAAGAATGGTGTCGGCCGGCCAGTTCGTGCTCGCTCCTCCGGGGGTGAAGCACGGCTTTTCGAACAAGTCGGGCAAGCCCGCGCTGATATACGGGATTCACCCGACTCCCGCGGTCCAGACAGAATGGGACGAGGAGTGATGGTATAGAAAGGCACCGTTGTCACCGGACCGTCGGGGCCGACAGATAAATGGAGGACTAACATACGTCCGGCGGCGCCAGTTCACTTTCGGCAAGCTGATACCAGAGAACAGCGTCCTCGTCCTGCGCTTCGATCAACTTGGCGGCGTCGTGGAATATGCTGGTATTGATGTTCGGTCCCATTCTCACTGCCGCGACAATGGCGTAAGAAGCCAGTCCTGTCGCGCATCCGACGATCTTGGCGTGATCGGTCGCCCGCAGCGCGTCCTCCCTGTCCCCGGTATAAGATGCCTCTACCGCGATATAGAAGCCCGGCTCCGAACTCTTCCGTCCTGTGACCTCAGCGACGAGATCTGGCCTTTGGAAGGTGAGCCACGCTCTATCTCGAAGCCCCAAGTCCTCCACGGCGTCATAGTGATCATCGAGTATATCGCTCAGTTCGGTCCTGGTGAGGGGTCTGATGTTTATGTGCCGGAACCCTCGCAGCCGCGAGAAGAGCCGGGCAATCTCGAAGTCGTTCCTTCTCATGGCGTAGGAGGCGTAGTTTCCTCGGAACCTGCCAAAGTCTTCGTGCTGCTGCCTGTACATATCGTGCAATGCCTGTACATCTCTACGCAATCCACGCTGCTCTCCCAGCATGTCGTTTTGGATTTGTCGTGTTTCGGCGAGGTCTGCCAAGATCCTGTTCTGAGTTTCCAGCATGTCGTTTTGGATTTGTCGCGTTTCGGCGAGGTCTGCCAAGATCCTGTTCTGAGTTTCCAGCATGTCGTTTTGAGTATTTTGCATATCTGCGAATCGACTCGGCAATGCTAGAAGCTCTTCGGTCAGCAACTCACGCCTCATTGCGGCGCGAAACACTTCGTTCTCACGAACAACCTGCAGGAGGTCTTCTATAGTGTTAATGGTAGTCATGTATAGCCTCTTAGTCGCGGTAGCGGCGGCCCAGGTCCGTCGCTTCGAATAGCTGGCCGTCTCTGATCTCTTTTACCTCGTCGGCCATTTCGAGCAGGGTGGAGTCGTGGGTGGCGGAAACGACACTGATGCCCCGGTTCTGCACCATCTCTTTGAACAGTCCGAAGATGGAGCGCGCGTTGTTGGAGTCGAGTTCGCCGGTGGGCTCGTCGGCCAGGATGAGCGGCGGTTCGTTGACGATGGCGCGGGCTATGGCGACGCGCTGCTGCTCTCCGCCGGATAGTTCGTAGGGCCTATGCTTGGCCCTGTTCCAGAGTCCGACTATCTCCAGGGCCTCGCGCGTGCGCCCCTCGCGTTCGCGTGCGCCGACCCCCGCTATCCTGAGTGGCAGCTCGACGTTTTCAAACGCGGAGAGCAGGGGAAGCAGCCCGAAAGACTGGAACACGAATCCGATCTTGTGCCTGCGCAGTTCGGTCAGATCGTGCTCGTCCATCTCGGCGATGTCGCGGTCTTGGAACATCACTTTGCCGGACGTGGGCTTGTCCAGACCGGCGAGTATGTTGAGCAGCGTGGTCTTGCCCGATCCGGAACGCCCGACGACGGCGATGAACTGTCCAGGCATTACGGTCAGGTCTATGCCCCTCAGCGCGCTGATTTCCTCCGAGCCAAGCGTGTATGTACGGCGGAGGTCCATAGTGGTTATAAGCGGGGGGACTCTGCTCATATAGTTCAGCCTCCTGGCCTTATGGTGACCGTACCGTCTTCGATCTGGACCCGAGCCTTTTCGCCGATGTTGAGTTGTTCGAGCAGGTCTCTAGGGATCTGCACGCGCCCATTGTTGTCGACAAGCACAAACTCCTCAAGCGGCTGCTCGGTCTCGACCTCTCCGCTGATGCGCTGGTAGGTCACCCTGCGACGTATCTCCGTGGACATCTTGCCGTCGCGGATCATCACTACGCGGCCGACCTTGTAGGCGATGTCGGGGTCGTGGGTGACTATGAGTATGGTGGCGCCCATTTCGCTGTTGACTGTCCCGAAGAGGTCAAGAATTTCGGCGGCGGTAGCGTCGTCAAGCTCGCCGGTGGGTTCGTCGGCGAGCAGGAGCGGGGGCTTGTTGGCCAGGGCCACCGCAATGGCGACGCGCTGCTGCTCTCCGCCGGACAGCTTTTCGGGCGTATGGTCGAGACGGTGTCCGAGGCCCACCAGATCGAGAAGTCCCTCCGCTCTCTCGCGCCTCTCTCTTCCGGGAGTGTTGGTAAGCATCATTGGGAGCGAGACGTTTTCGAGTGTAGTCAGGTACGGGAACAGGTTCCGGCTGGTCTGCTGCCAGATGAAGCCGATGTCATTGCGCCTGTACTCTTCGATGTCGCGTCCGCTCATCCTGAGGAGGTCATTGCCGCCGACTGTCACGTTTCCGGCTGACGGGGCGTCATATCCCGCTAGAATGTTGAGAAGGGTGCTCTTGCCGCTGCCGCTGGCGCCGACGATGGCTACGACCTCACCTCTTTCCACGGCAAGGTCGAGGCCCCTGAGCGCGACGACTTCAAGGTCGGCGATCTTGTAGATTTTGAACACGTCCTGGCAGAAGACGTAGTAGTCGCTGGAGCTACTGGTCATGAACGACTCTCCGAACTTGAGGCTTTCTGATATTGAGTGTTCTGTCGCGTGGGGCGATCTTCGATACAGAATTATTGTAGCGCATTGAGGAGGGAGAATGGGGTGGGGAAGCGACCACCGGTCTGACCTTTGCTGAAGTAGTCAAAGCATTGGCTATGCTATATGGTAATGGCATAGACTTGATATAATCAATTAGGGTAAGCGCGGTGTATTGGAATGTGAGGTGATGGCAGTGGTGTCAGGCGCATTTTCGTTAGGCCGTCTCTTTGGGGTGGCAATCAGGTTCCACTTTTCCTGGATATTCATCTTCGCTCTTGTTTCGTGGTCTCTGGCATCGTCCTGGCTTCCGTCGCAATATCTTGGGTGGAGCCGAGGACAGTACTGGATGGTCGGCGTGACGGGAAGCGCGCTTCTCTTCGTATGCGTTCTCATCCATGAATTGAGTCATTCCCTCGAGGCGATACGGCGGGGCCGAAAGGTACGCAGCATCACCCTGTTCTTTCTGGGGGGCGTCTCCGAGATAGAGGATGAATCGAAGTCAGCGGGCGAGGAATTCTGGGTATCAATCGTGGGGCCGCTGACCAGCCTGGCACTTGGAGTTCTATTCTGGCTCATGTATCTCAACCTTCGATCCGGCGCCGGTCAGTTGACCGCGCTCGCGCAGTATCTGATGGTGGTGAACCTGGCGATAGGAGTGTTCAATCTCGTACCCGCCTTCCCACTCGACGGGGGCAGGGTGCTTCGCGCGCTGGTGTGGAGGGCGACCAACAGTCAAGAACGAGCGACACGGGTGGCGAGTTTCACAGGATCGGTACTGGGGTTCGGGTTGATAGGGCTGGGAATATTCTATGTATTTACGAACAGCCTGGTCGCCGGGATATGGCTCGTGTTCATCGGCTGGTTCATCCAGTCCGCGGCTTCTTCCGTCCGACGAGAATCGGGAGACCGGCTGGTCGTGTCGGGGCGAACCGTAGGCGAAGCGATGGACGAGTCTTTCCCGCAGGTTCCTCCCGGGATGGCAATCCAGACGCTGATAGACGAACATATCTCCAGGGACTTCGAAAGGGCCTACCTGGTCGTACTCGGCGATACATTGCAGGGCCTGATCACAGCAACGGATGTGCGCAAGGTCCCCATGGAACAGAGGGACAGCACGTGGGTATCCGCGGTGATGACCAAATCCGAGAACGTGATAACTCTGCCGCCGGAGGCGCCGCTTGAGGAAGGGTTGCGGATTCTGGCCCAACAGAACATTCACCAACTGGTGGTTGTGGATTCGGGGAAGCCGGTGGGACTGTTGACACGGGCAGGCGTGTTGAGGGTCATGGAAGTAGCGGAACTTCTGCCGCGAGGCGATGCATCTGAAAGGCTGCGTCGTCCATAATCCGGCAACACTCCCGACAGGGATCAGGATGGGAAGCGGCACAAAGGCATTGGGCAACCAGGAAGTTTATGCTTCCATCAGAGTATGGGACTAATGGACTATTGGCGTAGGACCTGCCGGAGTGAAGTCTCGAATTCGACCCTCTGCCAGCGCCTAACTTCGGGTGAGCGCATGGCTTTTTCCATATCTTGGGGAGATCCCGCTATGGACTTAAGGCTTGACATAGGCCAGATGAGCGCGGGATCAAGCCCCAGCGACTTGCCCTGGGCGGTTCTCCATCTCTTGAGGTCATCGAGGTGGCGACCGGCGGCGGCAATATCGGCCCTGGACAGACTGACTCGCGGTCTTCTAGATCTGGGCCGGCTTACGGGAGCCGCTCTCTGTCCTTTGCGAATCGCGTCTCGAAGGCTGGAGGCAAGTTTGCCGCGCGCGAATCTGCCCAGTCCGCGCACTTTATTCAGACTGGAGTCCGGGTTCGCCGCCAGGGAGACTAGGGCCGCGTCGGGAATGACGCGGAAGTGGGGTCTTCCAATCTTGACCGTGTGGCGTTCTCGATAGGCTACGAGCGACTTTAGGATCGCAAGTTCCCGTCCGTTCAATCGCCTCGAACCCTTGACCCTGAAGACGGCGGTGTCGGGATCGGGAGGCTCGTATCTTATCGAGGCGATGCGTTCTGATTCCTCCATGACCCATTCCAGGCGACCGAGTTGAACTAGTTTATTCCTCAGCGTGTCGGCGAGTTCGAGCAGGTGGCGCACGTCGTCCGCGGCGTAAGTGAGTGATCTGCGGCTGAGAGGGCGGAGGGTCCAGTCGGAGCGCTGGAGTTTCTTGTCCTTGGATATGGAGACGCCCAGCGATGATTCGAGGACCGAGGCGAGTCCGAGCCGCTCCATGCCGGTGAAGGCGGCGGCGACGCTGGTGTCGAAGAGCGAGGTCACTCGGAAGCCCCAGTCGCGGTCGAGGCTGCGGATGTCGTGGTCGCCGGAGTGAAGGATTACCTTGATCCCCTCGTCCGAGAGTACACCGCCGAGAGGGGTCATGTCGTCGAGCGCGAGAGGGTCAATGAGGAATACCTGGCCAGCGGGTGTGGCTATCTGGACGAGGCAGACGCGCTCGGGGTAGCGGAAGAAGCCGTTGGTTTCCAGGTCGAGGGCGATGCGGGGCTGCTTTCGCAGCGTGTCCACGATGCTGAGGAATTGAGACTGGTCTTGTATGAGTTGGGGGTGTGAGGTGGGAACGGGGCGCCTCCTGGCAGGGCAGTCGGGTCTGGACTCCTGCTGTCTTGTATTTCATCAGGGGAGGTTCATATCTGTCGTCAGTCAGTTCCGGGGAGCGGTTCATCGAAGGGTTGTCCGTTGGCTTCGGCGGCCAGTCTTCGCTCGTTCCAGGCGGCGATTTCGGCGGCCAGTTTCGCTCTGCCTCTGGCTTCACCCTCGGCGCGCGCTTTCTCACGGCGTTTCTCCAGCCAGTCGTTTACGGCGTCTCTGGTGCCCATCATGGCGTCCCATACCTCCATCAATACTATTGTGCTTATAATCGCTTTGGCGCCGTCGCGCTCCAGTTGGCTTAGGCTGACTGCTGCGGTGTCCAGGATGCTGGCTTCGCTCAGGGCAGTCCAAAACGAGTCTGACCGCTCCATGAGCGCGATGTAGAATCGTCGCGCTACCAGGCCGAATGTCTGCAAGACGAACAGCGCGGCGTAGAAGGGCCGCGCTTCCCTGCGCACCGTCAGCGCGGACTCTCTTCTGCTTTCCGAGGGGCCGTCCATATAGCTTTGAATGTATTCTACTTGTCGAGCGAGTTCAAGGGGAATGGAGAATTGGGC
>JAAXHY010000149.1 GCA_012270665.1 Dehalococcoidia bacterium | reverse complement strand
GGTTCCGTAGGTGAGCATAGTATTGGAGGCGTAGCAGAAGATCTTGTCCTTGACCGGACCGCCGAGCAGTTCATAGACAGGGAGGCCGAGCAGTTTGCCCTTGAGGTCCCAGAGGGCGTTGTCCACTGCGCTGATGGCGTAACTGGCGAGTCCATGCGTCCCGTAGGGAGACGAGGCGCGGCGCATCAGGTCCCAGTGCTTCTCGATGGACATCGTATCCTGGCCTTCGAGCAGGGGCGCGAAGTGGTCGTTGATGATGGAGAGAGCAGGGCCGCTCATCTGGGTGAAGCCGACTCCCCAAGTTCCGTCCTCGGCGGTCACGACGCAGGCGACACGGCCCCAGGGCTCGCTCCAGTTCCTGCCAGGGAACTCGTTCTCGTAGCGCGCCATGGGACTTGTGAAGTGTCCGGCGCCGGGTATGGCAGGGACTCGCGGCTCGGTCTTTATGGGCGGCGTGAGAGTAACGGCCGCGGCTCTGATTTCCTTGATCTTCAATTAGGTTCCTCCGGTGAGTCGTTAGTTTTTAGTCTTTAGTAACTATCCCCGAGCTCAGTAAAGAGATTTCCACCCTCACCTCAGTCCTCTCCCCTTGACGGGAGAGGAGGTTGGGACACCCCTACGGCGCAATAAGCATTTATGAGACGGCCTATGGTTTTCAGTTGGCGGGTCAGGATTGGAGTTCGGCAATCATGGCAGCGAGGCGCTCTTCCTGTTCAGGATTCGACGTTGGGAAGTCGAAGCTGATGGAGGTGGCGTAGTCGCCGTGAGTCTGCTTGAGCTTGGCCACTATCTCGTCGTGTGTTCCGACGACGGCGAAGGTCTCAAGCATATCGTCGGTAACCTGGTTGGGCATTTCGGGCCACCTGTTATCCACGGACATGCGGTAGAGCCTGGCGGCGGTGTCTTCCCAGCCGTGCGTACTCATAACGGATTCGTAGCTGCGGGTGGAGGCGTAGAAGGAGATCTGACCCTTGACGCCGGCCTTCTTGGCCTCGACCTCTTCCTCGGTCTCGCCGGTGATGATGAAGCCACCGGCATTTATCTCAATGTCGTCGAGAGAGCGTCCAGCCCGGTCAGCGCCGATCTTCAAGTTGGGGATGATGACGTCCCTAGTGTACTTGGGGGTGCAGAACCCGTGGAGCAGAACGCCGTCGCATACCTCGCCCGCGACACGGAGCATATAGGGGTTGACGGCTGAGATGTACACCTTCACGTCCGGGTTCTCTATGGAGCCCGGGTTGAAGAACGGCGGCATCAGGTTGAAGTCGTAGTGGTCGCCGTGGAACTGTACACGCTCACCCGTCTGCCAGGCGTTCCATATATGACGCAGGGCCTGAATGTACTCGCGCATCCTCGGGGCGGGCGCGGTCCAGTTCATGCTGAACCGGCGAACGATGTGTCCGCGCACCTGGCTGCCAAGTCCCAGCACGAAGCGTCCGCCGGACATGGCCTGGAGGTCCCAGCTGAGATAGGCGACGTCCATGGGGCTGCGCGCGAAGGCGAGGGCGATTGACGTTCGCAGATTGACGTTCTCGGTATGTTCGGCAGCTATGGCGAGCGGCAGGAACGGGTTGTGGTTGGTCTCGGCCGAGCTTGTGGTGTCAAAGCCGAGACGGTCGGCGCGTCTCGCCGATTCCGCTATTTCAGCCGGGGCGCTGCCCGCCAGTCGGGTTCCAACTTTCAAGGTATTCCTCCATTCTCGAATGTGCTTTGCTGAGCGGGTGTATGATAGCAGATTGGTGGTTAGTTTTTAGTATTCAGTTGTTAGTTGTTCACCCTCACCTAGCCCTTCTCCCTAAGGGAGAGAGGATATTCGCCTGGTTTCCATGGGCACATCGTCAGACCCAGAGGAACACGCCTGTGCGGGAGTTCTCGGTTAGTCCGCTGATGGCCCAGACGAGCGCGTCCATTCTGTCGGGGGAGTCTGAGGACTGGGGAGTCCAGCCGCACATCTGGTCCTCGAGCTGGTCGAACTCTCCGACGTGGTGGACGCGGCCCTGCTCGTAGATGGCCGTAACGGGCTCGGCGCGGGCCCTCTTTCCCTGCGTGGCGTGGACGCCCTCGAACTTGATGTATTGGCCGCCCTCGGCGTGCCTGATGACAGCCTCTATGAGGGCGCCGCCCTGGTTGGTCTCTCCGGTGATGAAGTCGGCTTCGTACTTGTGAGCGAGTTCTACCGCGCGCCTGGCCCAGCCGTCAGGGGTCATGACTCCCGAGGCATCCTCCAGCACCCAGTAATGCTTGTCGTGGTCGGGGGTGTGTCCGTCGTCACTGACACCGGCCACGATTATCCCTGTCTCGTCGCTACGATTGGGATCGAAGGTTACAGCCGGGTCTATGGCGACTGCCTTCATGTACATTTCTTCGGGGGCCGGAGCGGTCTCTATCCTGTGGTGGTCTATCCACTCGCGCTTCCAGAGCGCGCCGTCGGCCTCCTTGAGAAGCCGGGCGTAGATCTCCTGAAGCCCTGTGTTGGTTCCTTCGTATCTTCCAGCGATGGCCTGGATGAATCCGGGAGGGAGGTTCTGGGAGTTGTCGTATGAGGAGCCGGTGGTGATCTCGACGTCCTCTCTTGTAGTGAGTTCTCTGAGCAGTTCGATGGGCCTGGGGGTCGTGGTTACGACACACTTGGGGTTTGCGCCGAGCCTGAGACCGAATGCGAGGTTGTCCCAGGTGAGCCTGGGGTACTGCCATGACGCGAGTTCGTCGCACCATGCGGCGTCGAACTGAGGTCCTCTTAGCTGGTCCGGTTCGTAGCTTGAGAATGCGAATGCCATAGCGCCATTGGGCCAGGTGAGTCTTCTCTTGGAGGACTCCCACGTGGGCGTGTTCCATGGAGGGCAGACGCTGAGTATGCCGGAGTCTCCCTGTATCATGATGTCGCGCACCTCGTGTGGAGTTCTGGCGACGAGGGCTATTCTGTGAGACAGTCCTGATTCGACGCGAGCGCGCACCCACTCCGCGCCAGTTCGAGTCTTGCCGAAGCCGCGTCCAGCCAGAAGCAGCCAAACGCGCCAGGCGTCGCCGGGCTCCATCTGGTTTGACCTTGCCCACAGAGGCCAGTGGTACTTGATCCGTGAGACAAGTTCCGGCGGCAAGCCGTTGATGGCCTCTTCGAATGCGGCCTGTCTCAGCGAGCGTGGGATTGTCTTCAGTCGTTCGATGATCGAGTTGGCGCTAACCGTCGTCATAGTCGTCATGGTCTTTCCTGGTTGGGATCTTCACGCCGGACTCTCTCCAGAGTCTCTGTTTTTCGACCGCTTCGTGGAACAGGGCGGCTCCGATCCTGGCGTGTTCTTCGCTGATTTCAGGTTCCGGGAGACTGTCTATGATGTCCCACATGGAGTAGTCTATCCGCCGGTCCGAGGATTCCTCCTCCTCATAGTCTGAAGGGTCCGCTTCCTCGACTATCCTATTGATCCTCTCCAGAACCTCCTGGATTCGCGCTTGTTCTTCGGGTGTGTAGTCGTCGCTGGACGCGGCGTCGGCGTCTTCGGTTTCCTGTTCTGAGGCGTTAGGGCGATCCTGGGACGCGCCTTCCGCGTCGGTCTGTTCCGGGACGCGCAGGTCGGCCTGGGTCGCCTGGGAGTAGTCGTAGTCGCGGTCGTAGGCGCGCGCGAGCAGTTCGCGGACGGCTCTCATCCTGTGGTGGGGCTTGAAGGTGTCTATTCCGGTCTCGACGGCCGGAGTTCGTCCCTGCATGACGTCTATGAGCCATTGCGCGGTGGAGGCCGGACTCATCTCTGCGAGGATGACCTTGGCGAGAGCGGTGTCGAAGTGGGAGTCGGCCTTCCGGCGGGCGCGTGAACGCTTGCGGGCCGGTCTGCCTGCGTGTCGCTGTATGAAGAGTTGGGCGTCCGGGAAGTGTCCGTGCTTTGTGAGCAGACGCGCGGCCTGAAGCTGATGGTTGAGACGGACGTCGGGTATGTTCTGATCGAGGACGTCGTTCAGGAAGTCCACGATCTTGTTGCCGTTGTCGGTCTTGGCGTGAATGGCCAGGGCCAGTTCAGCTCTGGGGTCGCAGGACATGGCTGGTCGTGAACCTCCGTTGTGTGGTATTCGGTTGTTAAGGCATCGGCGTTCGGTTGCGTATGCGGTTTATCGTATATGTTCAATTGCTGAATACATAATAGCAAGTATGTTCTGCATGGTCAAGGGATGTTTTGTCTGAAGCAGGATTTACAGGATGTGGGGAATGAGTAGGGTGAATCGGTTGGTGGGTGGGTGAGATGGTTGGACTGGGGGTATGGGGGCCGGTTGAGAGAGGTTCTATTGTCAGAATCAGGATGTTGAGGATGGGCGGGATGAGGAAAGCGCTCCGACACTGATAGGTATGCCGGGATGCGGCTTGGGAGGATGGAGTGGGAGCGTTCGGCCAGAGAGCGGTACTTTGTAAGTACGCTCTGTGTAGCCATGGCGTAGGTCTCCGCAACGCTGTTTCACCTGCGTCTCCATGCGGTCGCACTGTGTGGGGTGATTATACTATGCGCTTATAATAATTCTGTACAATCGGGGCGGAGGCAGGGTCCTTTCATTATCCTATCTGGAGTGATTTTAGTGGCTCATGTTCCATGGCGAAGATGTGGATTGCCGAGCAGCGAGCCCTTCGGAGTTCCCGCTTTCGCGGGAATGGCGGTCCCGGGTCTTGGAGAGTGTTGATACGAAAACTAAAAGACCCTGGGTCGGAGGGCCACGGTTTGAATTTAGAATCTGAGGAGGAGGATAGACTATGTTCTGGGGACTCGCTGTACTGCTAATTGGGCTGATACTGCTTCTTGAGAGACTTGACGTAATCGAGGGTGGATTCAGCACCTACTGGCCAGCGCTATTGATAGCACTCGGAGCGGCGATGGTTGTGAACTGGTGGAGACAGAGGGATTGAGGCGGGCGTTGTCTGAACTGTGATTTGTTTGACCGGGGTGATGGCCATGATGTGCCTGACGGCGGGTGGTCAGGGTCAGGAGTTGAGGTTCACGGGACAACCGCAAAGTGTGGGACGAAATCGCGGCTTGTGTTGTCAGTGAGTCGAGCGAGGCCGGAGCCGGCGGCGTTCATCATGTATATTTATTCGTTCCGTCGCGGTCTGGGGTGAACGCTATCCTGGCGTTTGGCTCAGAGCAGACAATCAAGGCCAAGGAGACGTTCTGCGCGGCGCTACCGGCGGTGTCGGTTTGGTCGGTAGAGGGATCACCCTCACCCTCAAGGGAGGGGGTTTGCCTGCCCTTGTTAGACAGTCGAGGGAGAGGGCGATTACTTGGGCTTTTGGGTTAGAAGGTGTAGTAGCGGACGCCGGGGATGGGCATGGTGACGTACCAGTGTCCAGTCGGGTCTCGCACCTCAATCAGTTCCTGCCCCACTTCCAGCGAGTCGTCCGTACACTCGAAGAGGGCCTCCACTTCCCTCGCCAACTGGGGATCGAGCATGTCGTCGGCGATGTTCTCCTGCGGTTCCAAAGTCTGAACAGTATCAACTTGTACCATGTCGCGACCTCCTTCTTGTAGTATATAAACGGAGTATAGGATATGATATGACTTGTGTCAAGAGAGTAAACTTTGTGAATCAATTCACGGATACGCGCTTGACACTGGGCTTGCTACGCTATATAAGAGGCCGAGGAAGGTCGGACCTTCGGAGAAGAGCTATGAGGCAGACGCGCGGAATATACCTTATCAGCATGGTGGCTGAGACACTGGATATGCATCCGCAGACGCTTCGCAAGTATGAGCGGGCGGGTTTCGTCGCGCCCCTTCGGATGGGTACGCTGCGCACGTACACGGATGAGGATGTAGCGCGTCTGAGACTTATCAAGCACTTCGTGGACGATCTGGGTCTGAACCTAGCGGGGGTGGAGATGGCGCTTGGGTTTACGGGCGACCTGCTTCAGACGCGGACTCGCCTAGTCAATGCGGGCGGGACATCGGAGGCGGTCGTGGATTCTGTGAATCGGATTGACGGGATGCTGGCGAGGCTGGGGATCAAGGTGGTGAAGCGCGCGGAGGAGGGCAGAAACGACCGGCGCGGTCCCGGGGATGGCTGGTTCGGGATGGGGATGGGGGAGGCGCTGGAGTTCGGCTAGCCAAGGAGGGACTCTTGCAAATGTCTGTTGCCATACCCTAGCTTTACAGATACTTAGCAGGCTATCGTAAACTGAACCCGGAAACATCGTCCAAAACTGAAGGTAGGTTGAATGGGAAAAGATCGGATGGTGGAAATTCGCTGGCCTCGATGGACCGAGAGACAGGCGAAATTCGCGCCAATCGGAGTACCGATAACAACCTGCTTGTTGGTTTACTTAGACAAAGCCGAATGGGAGATATGGCAAGTTTGGAGGGTCCTGGACGATCTGGGGGCGGTATCGAATATGGTGTCCCTAGGAGTCGCAGTCTATATAGTCGCTATGATAGCGATAGATTGGAGTATAAAAATGGTTCTTGGTGGACTTACCAGGGCAAAGCAACGGAGAGTTGCCCAGAGACTCGAATCGGCGATGTCGGTGATTGACAACCCGAACGCTTCCCGCGAGGAAATCAGGAAGGCGGTAGAAGAAGCCAAGAGAGAGATGGAGCGGCCTAACCGGGATGGCTTCGTCATCAGGTGGCTCGAATCCTGGGACAAATAGAGTTAGATTGAATCAGGAACATCGCCCACTCTGAAAGTAAGACCCCACCGGTATCTTGGCGGGGTCTTTGTGTTATCCAAACTCTCTATCGTGGCGACTGTGAATTACCGAGAGTCGGGGTATTGGGATTCCAGTTTTCACGGGAACGAGGGGTGGAAGCAGCTTCGGGGGCTATACCCGGCCGGCGAGGATGGTTCCCATGCGGTCGGTACCTATGACGTCGCCGCCGTCGGCAGCGATGTCGGGGGTGCGGTAGCCCTCTGCGAGGACGCCTTCGACGGCCTGCTCGACGGCCATAGCCTCTTCCTCGAGTCCGAAAGAGTGGCGGAGCATCATGGCCATGCTGAGGACCATCCCGATTGGGTTGGCGATGCCCTGCCCTGCTATGTCGGGGGCGGAGCCGTGTATAGGCTCGTAGAGGCTGACGGATGACTCGGCGTTCTCGGTGACGCCGGGCAGACCGGCCAATGAAGCGGAGGGCTGCATACCCATGGAGCCGGAGAGGACGGAGGCCTCGTCGGTGAGGATGTCTCCGAACATATTCTCGGCGACTATCACATCGTAACCGGCGGGGTTGCGGACCAGGGCCATCGCGGCGGCGTCAACCAGGATGTGCTCAAGCTCGACTTCGGGGTAGTCCTGGTGAACTTCCTCGGTGACTTGTCTCCACAGCCTGGAGGTTTCGAGGACGTTGGCCTTGTCAACGCTGGTGAGACGTTTGCTCCTTCCCATCGCGAGCTCGAACGCCACACGCACGATACGCTCTATCTCGCGCTCGGTGTAGTGGAGGGTGTCAACACCCATGCGTCCGCCGTCTTCCACCCACCTTCGCTTAGGCTGGGCGAAGTAGAGTCCGCCGGTGAGTTCGCGCAGCACAATCATGTCCACGCCCTCCAGGAGGGAGGGCTTGATGGGGCTGGAGTTGATGAGGGCGGGATAGACCTTGACGGGGCGCAGGTTGGCGAACAGGCCAAGGCTCTTGCGTATGGCGAGGATGCCGTCCTCGGGCCGCACGGTGGCTTCGGGGTCGTCCCACTTGGGACCGCCGACCGCGCCGAACAGGATTGCGTCGGACCTCTCGCAGAGCTCGACGGTCTCGTCGGGAAGCGGGGTTCCGAAGTCGTCAATGGCGTTGCCGCCTATCCTGCCCCGTTCGAGGTCGAAGTCGTGTCCGAAGCGTCTGCCGACGGCGTTCAGGACCTTCACGGACTCGGCGATGACTTCGGGGCCTATTCCGTCTCCGGGCAGAACAGCTATATTGAATTCCATTTTGGGCGCATCTCCTTGAATTTAGGGAATCAGAAGAAGAGTTCTATATAGACCAGAGGGCCACCGGGCGCTGGATTGCAGAGCGGCGAGCCCTTCGGGGTTCCCGTTTTCACGGGAATGACTCAACTGAAGACTTCCCTTGTTTGTGTCAGCGGCGCGGCGCGCGTATTATACAGGTAAATCACCTTGAAAGGCTCACCGACATGGCGGTTACAACTGAAGCTGTGATCATAGGCGGCGGAGTTATGGGGGCGAGTATTCTGTACAACCTAGCGTCGAGAGGGGCGCAAGGGCCTGTTCTGCTCGAGCGGGATACGCTCGGCTCCGGCTCTACGGGGCGGTCGTCGGGCGCGATTCGGATGCACTATTCGACAGAGGTGAACGCGCGGCTGGCCTGGGAGAGTCTGCGCATCTTCCGGAACTGGCATGACATCGTGGGCGGCGACGGGGAGCCGGGTTTCGTCCACACGGGTTACATGGTGTTCGCTCCTGACTCCGAGGCGGACGGGTTCTTTCACAACATAGAAATGCAGCAGCGAGTGGGCATTGATACTCGAATCGTGAGCTACATGGAGGCGCGTGAACTTGCGCCCGCTTTCCATTACGGTGAGGATGAGCATTTCGCGTGGGAGGCACAGTCGGGACACGGGGACGCATCGGGGACGGCGCTGGCCTACGTCACTCGCGCCAGGGAACTGGGGGCTTCGATTACGCTGGAGTCGCCGGCAGTGGAGGTGGTGACGGCCAACGGGCGGGTGACGGCGGTCAGGACGGCGGAGGAGACATACGAGACGGATACGGCGGTCATAGCAACGGGGCCGTGGTCGTCGCGGTTCCTAGAACATCTTGAGATCGAGCTGCCGCTGAAGCCGACGCGGCATGAGGTGATCTTCATACGGCGGGCGGAGACGGGTATCGGGTTTCACCCAGGCGGGGGCGATATGACGAACCTGATCTATTTTAGGCCGGAGGCGGACAACCTGACGCTGGTGGGCAACGGGAACCGGGAGTCGGAGGTTGACCCAGACACGTACAATCAGCGCGCAAGCACGGACTTCACGATGGATATATGGGAGAGGCTGTCGAGGCGCATACCCGGCATCGAAGAAGGTCAGCTGGCGCACGGCTACGCGGGCCTCTATACGACGACACCGGACCTGCACCCGGTGATGGACAGGGTTGAGGGGATCGAGGGTCTGTACATCTGCACAGGGTTCAGCGGACACGGGTTCAAGCTCGCGCCGGCGGTCGGGGTCTGCATGGCGGAGTTGGTCTTGGAGGGGGAGTCCGAGCTGGTGGATATTTCTACGCTGCGGATGGGGCGGTTCGCGGAGGGGGAGATGAATACGACGCAGTATAATTTCAAGGTGATAGCGTAACAAGGCGAAGGTGTCCGCTATTACCCGCGGTATCCAGAACTACGCGATGAGCGAGTCTTTCTGCCCATCGCGTAAATTTGTATGTCTTCCTACGTAGCGACGATGTTGACGAGGCGGCCGGGGACGTAGATGAC
>JAAXHY010000310.1 GCA_012270665.1 Dehalococcoidia bacterium | reverse complement strand
CACAAGCGTCACCTGGACGCTCTGATCGCCCGCCAGAGGCCATCGGGTATGTTCTCCCAGCTCCTGGACTTGCCGGGTACATATCAGGAGTTGACCTCCGTCTGCATGGTGGGTTACGCAGTCGCGCGAGGTCTGAGGATGGGCTGGCTCGACGAATCATACCGCGGGTTCGTGGACTCGCTGTGGAACGCTGCATCCGAACGCATCGGGCCGGATGGTGAGGTGGTGGACGGCTGCACAGGGACCGGAGCGGTCAACGACCAACGATTCTACATTGACCGCGCCGCCGAGTATGGCCGGGACGACAGGACTGGCAACCTCGCTCTATGGTTCGCGGTCGAGGTGGAGCGGCTATTGCGCGGAATTTGACGAGGGTATGTTCGATTTAGGCTAAGGTTCGCGGTTGTCAGATTGGATAATGGCTCGTATCATGTAAGAGAGGAGAACTGCATGGATACTGCCATAGTCATCGCCATCATTGCAGCTATCGTCGCGCCTCCACTTACTGTGGGCCTGCCTCTGGCAGTTTTTCAATGGAGACAGAACGTCGCTCTGGAGAAACGACTGACAACCAACGCCGAGGCTCTGGAGAAACGACTGACAACCAACGCCGAGGCGATTGAAAACAGACTGCGCGGTGATATACAGGCTATCAAGGATGACCTCAGCGATGAGATCAAGGCCGTCGAGAACAGACTCAACCGCCGAATTGACGAAGTGGACGAGAAACTCAACCGCCGAATTGACGAAGTGGACGAGAAACTCAACCGCCGAATTGACGAAGTGGAAGAGAGACTCACCAGCCGAATTGACGAAGTGGAAGAGAGACTCACCAGCCGAATCAACACCACGGACAACAACGTTATCCATCTCATCGGAGAAGTAGGCCTGGTGAAGGGAGCGGTACTCGGTATTTCCACTGAGAGTACTCCAAGAGAACCCGTCGCGCCTAATTAGGCCGCGGCAACAGTAGTCGACCCCGGCGGCTAGGCGTACTTGCCCGTCAGTTGGGGCGTGGTGCCTTCGTTGCCCGCGCTCTCCCACTCATGGCGCGTTTCCCTGCCCCATGTGCGCTTGAGATCGTCACGCACGCTCAGGTTCAGCCTGCCTAGTCCAGTAATCTCCATCTCGATTGTGTCGCCATCCTGGATGGCGCTCAGTCCGAAGTGGTTCGTCCCGGTCGCAATGACGTCGCCCGGCTCCAGCGAATGCACCGACGTCACCCACTCGACGACCTGCGGAATCTTGTGAGCCATGTCGTCGGTGTTGAAGTCCTGGCAAAGCCTGCCGTTGACCCAGAGCTTGACGGGCAATGACTGCGGATCGTCTATCTCATCGGCGGTCACAAGCCAGGGGCCCATCGGCGCGAACGTCTCGCGCGATTTCATCTGGTAGAAGGCTGGCACACCCCGCGCGGAAACGTCAATGAAGTTCATGTAGCCGAATATGTAGTCGAAAGCGTCCTCCGCCTTTACCTGCCAGGCGCTCTTGCTGATGACCAGAGCAAGTTCGGCTTCGTGCTCGAATATCGTCGCGGGCACGTCGGTCAGCAGAATAGTATCCCCGTCGCCAATCACCGAGTTAGGCGACTTGTTAAAGCCATTCTTGGGCGCGGGCTCCGACCGAGTGCCGTTCTCCATGTAATTCACCGCCATGCAAGCGATATTGAGCGGCCTTGGCGCGGGCGACCTCAGCCGAACCTGAGAAACAGGTATGCCGTCACTCTCGGCGACGCGCTTCTCCAGGTCGCCCTTGTATGCGTCGAAGTCTGAAATAAGGCCGGAAAGAGTGTCCTGTGGCGAGACGCTGGGAATATCGGACACCACATCCGAAACATCCACCACCGAGTCGTCACTTAATACGCCCAGTTTGAAATCGTCAAAGAATACAAACTTCATCGTCTCTCGCCTCTTGCTGTATCTTGGGCCTCAAAATTCAATCCCCTCCGCTTTGGGAGGGGATGGGGCTAGTCGTTCGTGATAGGTCTAGTAGGCATTGGCTGTCTCCCAGCCCTCCACCTGTATGCAGGAGACCCAGTGGCCTGGGGATACCTCCCGCAGTTCGGGCATCTCAAGTTGGCAGTCGTCCACAGTGATGGGACAGCGCGTATGGAACACGCAGCCCTGCGGAGGGTTCATTGGACTGGGGACGTCGCCCGTCAGGATGATACGTTCTCTCTGCGACTCTATGATCGGGTCCGGAATCGGTACGGCGGACAGCAGCGCGCGCGTGTATGGATGCAGTGGATTGTCATACAACTCGTTGCGATCTGCGATTTCCACGATGTGGCCGAGGTACATGACAGCCACTCGGTCCGAAATATGCCTTACCACCGACAAGTCGTGAGCGATGAACAGGTAAGTCAGGTCGAACTGGTCCTGCAGGTCTTCGAGCAGGTTGATGACCTGCGCCTGGATGGATACGTCCAGCGCGGACACCGGCTCGTCGCATACTATGAAACTGGGGTTGACCGCGAGAGCCCGGGCGATCCCGATGCGCTGGCGCTGACCTCCACTGAATTCGTGCGGATAGCGGTCTGCCATATAGGGATTCAGACCCACCACCTGGAGCAGTTCGGATACCCTGTCCCTATACTCGCCCTTGGACGACGTGAGCTTATGAACTATGAGAGGCTCGCCCACGATGTCACCGCAGGTCATCCGGGGGTTCAGGGAGCCATACGGGTCCTGGAAGATGATCTGCATCTTGCGGCGCATCGCGCGCATACTGTTGTTGTCCAGATCGTTCAGCCGTTCACCTTCGAAGACGACATCTCCTTCGGTCGGCTTGTACAGCTGCAGGATGGCCCTGCCCGTCGTCGTCTTGCCACAGCCGCTTTCACCCACCAGTCCAAGGGTCTCACCCCTGTTGATGGTGAAGCTGACATTGTCAACCGCCTTCACGTCGGCTATCTTGCGCTGAAAGATGATCCCGGAGGTGACCGGAAAGTACATCTTCAGGTTGTTTACTTCCAGCAGGGTTTCGCTGCCGTTGGTCTGCGTGGTCATCGTCCTCTTCTACCTCTCTGTTAGTCGGCCACACCGGCCAGTTGGTGAAGTTCTTGGTGTCTCCAGCAGGCGGAAGTATGCCCTTCCTTGGTAATCTCCAGCACGGGAGTTTCCTCCACGCACCTTTCGTAGATGAACTTGCATCTCGGCGCGAAGGAGCAGCCCTCCGGCAGGTTCACGAGGTCCGGCGGCAGCCCCTCGATAGCATCCAGCTTGACTCGCTCGCTCGCGTCCAGTCTGGGCACCGAGTTGAGCAAAGCCAGCGTGTAGGGGTGCCTGGGATTGTGATATATCTCTTCGGCGGAGCCTGTCTCGATGATCTTGCCCGCGTACATGACGTTGACATTGTCGGCGTAACGGGCGACGACCCCGAGGTTGTGGGTGATGATGATCATGGCCGTGCCGAAGTCACGGGCCAGGTCCTGCATGAGTTCGAGAATCTGGGCCTGAATCGTCACGTCGAGAGCGGTCGTAGGCTCATCCGCGATGATCAGCTTGGGATTGCAGCTCAGCGCCATCGCTATCATGACGCGCTGCCTCATGCCGCCGCTGAACTGGT
>JAAXHY010000601.1 GCA_012270665.1 Dehalococcoidia bacterium | reverse complement strand
CCGGGGCACCACTTGAAATCGTACTCCGGGTTCTTGGACGTCATACTGTCACACCCTCTTTCTGCTGAATGTTGGCTTTCTGAGAAATGGACTCCACAAGGTCTCGTTCCTTGAATGGCAGTCCCGTGTACTGGGTTATGGATTCCGCGTTGATGCCTAGAGAGCGTAGATAGGAAGAGAACTGTCCCATGTAGTTAAGTTCCGGAACTATCACGAGTTCCTTCTCTTTGAGTTCTTCGACCAGTCCGTCGGGAAGCGGGTTCAGGAACATGGTGTAGTACCAGCCCAGATCCGCGCCCGCGGCAGATAGCTCTCGCCATGCGCCGAGCGCCGGCCCTTTGGAGCCGCCCCAAGGCATCAGCGCGATACTCGCGTCGGTGTTCTCGCTTTCGTAGTCGCCGTCCGAGAGGAGGTCAAGCTTGCTGAAACGTCGGGTCGTCATCTGAATGTGGCGTTCGGGCCTGTGGGTAGTGTCGCCCATGCCGTCGTGTTCGGAGCCGTTGGCAACATACGCGCCAGGCCCACCCGGAATCGGCATTGGCGAACGCTCCCAACTCTCATACCTGTGGTAGCCGTTGGTTCCCCGATAGGTGTCCCGGCTCTCCACCATGAGCGCGCTCACGTCCGGCCTTGGAATGTTCTGGTTTCGTTCCGACAGCATATGCTCGCTCAGAAGGATTACCGGTCCCTGGTATCTCTCCGCCCAGTTGAAGGCGTGGAGCGCGGCGTAGAAGCACTCCTCAACGGTGCCGGGCGCGATGACGGGTAGGCGCATGTCGCCGTGCCCCGGGTACATTGCGGTAAGCAGGTCGGACTGCTCGGTCTTCGTTGGCAGGCCTGTCGAGGGGCCGCCTCTCTGGATGTCCGCGACGACGAGCGGTATCTCGGCCATCCATGCGAGTCCCAAGCCCTCGCCCATTAGGGAAAAGCCCGGTCCCGCCGTGCCAGTCATGGCCTTCTTGCCTGCGAACCCTGAGCCGACGATGCTTGTTATGGACTCGATCTCGGAGGTCGCCTGATGCACGAACTTCCCGGGTCCTGGCAGGTTGTTCTCCATCCATATCAGGAGAGACGTGGCCGGGGAAATCGGGTACCCGATGTACACATCCACTCCGGCCGCGAGAGCGCCGAGTCCCAGCGCGACATTCCCGTTTATGAGTACCTGTTCGACTTGAGGCGGGTTCGACGCCTCCAGTTCGCCCAGGCTGAAGCCGCTCTTTTCGGCCTCGGTCCTGCCAAGACCTAACGCCTGGTGGTTGGACTCGATGATCTGCTGGTCGTTCGGGCGTCCCCTGGTGAAACGTTTGGTTACGAAGTCTTCCAGGATCTTCTGGTCAATGTCGACGAGGTAGGCGAGCGCTCCCATGACGACCATGTTCGCAGCCCTGGCGTTGCCAGTGGACCTGGCAAGTTCGTCGAATCTCATCCCAAAACTCTTGCCGTCCGACTCCAGCTCAAATTCCTCAGCGTTATATATGATTACTCCGCTCTCGGAAACCTCGTCCTTATGATTCTCATACGCATATTCGTCGAATGCCACAAGCACATCCAACTCGTCGCCGGAGTTGAGAACGGGCTCGGTGGAAATCCTGGTCTGCGTCCATACGGGTCCTCCCCTTATCTGGGAGGGAAATGTGGAGAAGGTCTGAACATGATAGCCGACCTGGGCGTTGGCTTGAGCGAAACCCTCAGCCGAGGTGACCACACCCGTGCCACCCTCTCCGGCGAACCTGACTACAAAATCCGTCTTCTTCAATTCAATACTCCCTGAACTGTACTTGCTCACAATCGAACGGCGCACTTAGACGCCGTCTGCGTGTTGACTAGGGATTGGGATAGCGCCCACGGAGTCGCACCGGACTTGGACGCGACAAAACAGTTCAGTTGCCCGAAGATTTCTTCGGGGCTGAAATGATCGCCTGGATGGTCTGTGGGCAATTGTTGAAATTGGATGCCTGGTCTGAGGCAGCGCTAATTTAAGTGGCACTACCTAACATAGATACTCATTGAATATACCAACTAGATTTTTCAGGTGTCAATTTTGTGATAATTTGCACAGGCATTGGCTTCAGCATTGACCAACCATGAACTCCTTCCTATAATCCAGACAGGAGGCAATACCGATGACACCGAGCGCGGAACCCAAGCATATATCGCTCGCCGAAATCGTGGCCAGGCATGGCGAGCCGCCGTGGGCAGAGGCGCTGTTTACGGACGGACGCAACAATGCCGTACTCATCTGCAACGCGCCCGGCCAAGAGAATGACGCTCACGCCCATCCTGACTTCAACGAGTGGTGGGTAGTACTACAAGGGGAACTTCTCTGGGAGATTGGTGACTACGCTCCGATCAGGGCGAAGAAGGGTGATGTGGTAATGGCCCCCAAGGGGCGCAGACACGCCATAAGAACCGTGGGCAGTGAGAATTCCTTGAGGCTGGGGGTTACGCATCCTAACTCCAACCACGATGTGAAAGGCACACGCTCCAACATACTCCGGCCTCTGACTCAGGACGATGTACCTAACCGTCTGCATACCAGCCTGGAGTATATGCTGGAGAAGTTCGGCGAGCCGCCCTGGGCGACGTCCATACTTACAGACGAACGCAACAGCGCCAACCTGATCTGCCACGCATCGGGGATGACGAACAACGCCCACTGGCACCCGGATTTCAACGAGTGGTGGACGATACTATGGGGAGAGCTCACATGGGAAGTCGGGGAGGGCAGGCCGATCATCCACGCCAAGGAAGGCGACATAGTTTTCGTGCCAGAGGGGATGCGTCACCACATCAGCACTGTCGGCGATGGTATCTCATTCCGACTAGCCGTTACGACGCCGGAGCAGCCGCACATCTATACTGACGATGACGACGCGGCCCCGCCGCCGCTATCGTAAACCACGCGCCGCGGGCGGTTTCAGTCCGTGGCGTATCGAGGCGGTTCGGACTCGGCCACGCGCCTTACGAACTCCTCGCTCTTGAGGCTGCGTTCCAGGATCGAGCGGATGTAGCGAGTGTGAATACTCTCCACTTCGTTCCTGATCCGACTGCCGACGTTCGGAGTCCCAACGTCGCCGAAACGCAGAGATCGCTGGAAGCGCCTGAGGACTCTCATCGCTCTTTCGGAGATATGCACCCTGCTGCCGACGCCAAGCACACGGCATTCAGGACATAGCACTCCGCCGGACGCCAGATCCAGCATATGGTCGTCCGGCTGCAACTCGGCTCCGCACTCCACACAGACTTCCAACTCAGGCCGGAATCCGGACACGTCCAATAGACGCGCCTCGAACCACCTGCTCACCAGCCATGCTTCGTGAGAGTCGGAGAGGAGGTCGAGGGTCACGGTAGTCAACAGGTACAGGTCGCGGCTTGGAGAGCGTTCTTCCGTAAAGGAGTCGGCAAGCTCGCATACGTAAACCGCCTGGGACAGCAGGGGCAGGTCCGAGCGAATGCGCGGGTGGTCGTCCTGTACCTGGGCCTCGGTTACGACATCCAGATTGCGCCCATAAGCCGCGGAGAATTCGACGACGTTGGTGAGGTCGAGATGACCTCTCAACTTGCTCTGGGGTCTTCGGACACTCTTGGCTACGACGCGCACCTTGCCCATGTTCGGCGTGAGTATGGAGAGGATGCGGTCCGCTTCTCCCAAGGTGTACTGCCTGAGCACAAGCCCCTGGCTCTTGTATGTACGTATTCTCAAGGTTCACTCGCCAATCGCCACCGGTCAGACGGCTAGAACGACTGCCTGCCTTCTATGGCCCTGCCAAGCGTGGATTCGTCGGCGTATTCGAGGTCACCACCGACAGGGAGACCTCTGGCCGGCCTGGTTATCTCTATACCGAGCGGGGATATCAGCCGGTGGATGTACATGGCCGTGGCGTCTCCCTCCAGATTGGGATTGGTCGCGAGGATGATCTCCCTGATGGGCTCGTCGTTCATCCTCGAAAGCAGCGGCTGAATCTTTAGATCGTCCGGGCCAATTCCGTTCATGGGGGAGACAGCGCCGTGAAGGACATGATACAAGCCGAGATAGCTGTGGGTACGCTCCAGCGCGAGAACGTCGAGGGCCTCTTCGACGACGCACACCGTGGTCTCGTCGCGCTGCGGGTCGGAGCAGATGCTGCACGGATCGGCGTCGGTGAGATTGAAGCACCTAGAACACATCGCCACCCGGTCTTTTACCGCTACGATTGCATCCGCCAGTCCATGAGCGCGCTCGCCGGGCATACGAATCAGATAATAGGCCAGTCGCTGCGCGGTCTTGGGGCCTATGCCAGGCAACTTGTGGAATTCCTCTATCAGCCTGGCAATCGGATCGGATGAATGCTCGGTGGGGTTGTTCATATCAGGTCAGGCCGGGTATGTTCAGTCCGCCGGTGAGTTCGCTCATCTTCGAATTGGCCATCTCCTGCGCCTTGGCGAGCCCTTCGTTGACGGCGGCGGTCACAAGGTCTTCGAGAATATCCACGTCGTCGGGGGAGACGACCTCCGGGTCTATGGTGATTGATTCGATGGTCATCTTGCCTGAGACCACGACGCTTACCACACCACCGCCAGCAGTAGCCTCGACGGTGGCGGATTCCAGTTCTTCCTGAAGTTCCGCCATTCTTCGTTGAAGCTGTTGTGCCTGGCGGATCATACGACGATTCATTATTCCGTTTCCTCCTCGAATCTGTCGACGAGCCGCGCGCCCATTCTCTGGGCGGCCACAACAAGGTGACTCTGATTGGCTCGCCTCGTGTCGGAACCATTGTCATCCGAAATCAGTTCGGGCACAAGTTCATACTCTCCGCCCATTGTACGGGAGAGGGCTTGCTTCAGTTCCTGCCTGACGCTCGGGTTATCTATTTCCTGGTTTATGCGTTCGATGTGGGAATTGTGGGCGAACCTGACGACAAGCTTATTGTCCTGAAGCGTGTATTGTCGCGAGCCGCGGAGCAACGCCCCGAGCTTGAACCGAGCGCCAGTCGTCCTGAGCGCGCGCAGCACCTCGTTCCAGGTCGCCGGATCCAGGCTGCCGTCCTGTCCGCTCCCTGGAATGGACGCGCTCGAGCCGCCATTGATCTGTGAGCGGCTCCGTGGGGGCCGGGCGTTGGACTGAGCCGGGCGGGTTCTCGCGGGAGCGCGACCGGCGGCGGGCTGTGCCTGTCGTTGAGTGTACCGTGAGGGCGCGGTTTGCCTTCCAGCATTAGCAGGTGGCGCGGCGACGGGAGCAGTGGAAGCGGATACGGGCTCGATGCTGGACTCGACCAGGGCGAGCTCCAGGGGCAGGGGAGACGCGGTATCCAATCTGAGATCGGCCTCGGATATGGCCCTGAGCGCACGGAGTATGTATCTCTGGTCCAGACCCTGGGACATACTCTTGAGGCGTCCGGCGGTATCGTCGGAAAATCCAACTGTGCCGTCTGCGCCAACGGCTATCAGGAGGACCGATCTGAGAAAGTCGGTCACCGC
The DNA here is from genome assembly GCA_012270665.1 of Dehalococcoidia bacterium. The sequence continues at coordinate 12,389 of JAAXHY010000601.1, read as the reverse complement.
TCGCTGGAGTTGTCTAAGGTCCGAGCCCTGCGCGGACACTTTGTTCACGATGTTCAGGCTCTCGGAGACGTTCTTTTGGACTATGGATTCGCACAGGTCGAGCGCATCCTCGTCGCCCGACAGCTCGAGCATATCTCTCACCTGATCCGCTCTCAGTGGGGAGTCGTAGGACACGACCGCCTGCTCGAGCAGGTTCTCAGCGTCTCGGAGGCTTCCGGTGGAGTGGCGCGCTATCAGTTCGAGCGCCTCGCGTTCGGCTTCCACGCCTTCAGCGTCGCACAACTCAGAGAGCTTGTCGCTGATGTCGTCCAGGGAGATGCGGCGGAAGTCGTATCGCTGGCACCTAGAGACAATCGTGAGGGGCACTCTGTGGACTTCGGTGGTGGCCAGGATGAAGATGGCGTGATCGGGCGGCTCTTCGAGCGTCTTGAGAAGGGCGTTGAACGCCGGATCCGTGAGCATATGGACTTCGTCCACGATATAGACTTTGTACCTGAACTCCGTGGGAGCGAAGTTTATCTTATCGCTCAGATCTCGAATGTCGTCTATGCTGCGATTGGAGGCGGCGTCAATCTCGATGAGGTCCAGAGCCCTGCTCTCGTTTACCGCGACGCACCTGTCACAGGAGTTGTCAGGCTCGCCGTCGGTGGGGTTAAGACAGTTCACGGCCTTGGCGAGGATGCGCGCTGTGCTCGTCTTGCCTGTACCGCGCGGGCCACAGAACAGGTAGGCGTGAGCCAGCCTGCCGGAGGATACGGCGTTTCTGAGAGTGTTGGTCACCGTGTCCTGACCGACCACCTGGTCGAGAGCGCGGGGACGCCACTTTCTGTACAGGACTTCTGTCATGTTAGTCGTTAGTTTTCAGTTATCAGTCGTCAGGATTGAGAGGGCGGCAATGGCCCTGTCTTGCAAGGAGAACATCTCGGCGGCTTGGTCCTGCCGTTCATGATCGTAACCTAGCAGATGCAAGATTCCGTGGGCAAGCATAACGGCCAGTTCCTTTTGGACGGTATGACCAGCCTGGCGCGCCTGCCGACTTACCTGTGGGTAGGAGACGATCACTTCACCGAGACCGGTGTCGTGCCCGGGCGGGAGCACGAACTCCATATCACTGGTCGTGGTCTGCCGTTCGTCATCCTCTCCGTAGTATTGACCGGAGTGGCGATTGGAGAAAGAGAGTACGTCGGTCGTTTCGTCCAATCCGCGATGTGTATGATTCAGGTCGGCTACGCTTTCGTCGTCGGCTATGACCACGCTAACGCGCTCGCTCGACCACTCCGGCTCGATGGAAAGCACGCTGGTGACAACGGCGTCTATCCATTCGGGCGAGACGCTTTCGCTGAACTCCTCAAAGATGTGTACGTCTGTACGCGACGACATTCATACGGCTCGCTCTAGCGTGAATCCAAAGTGTGTGAGGATTGTATTCATGCGGGCTTATGTAGTTCTGGTGATCGTGCAAGTGGGCTACAGGCGGGTCGCTGGTGTACTGCAAATGCCTTCTAGTGGCGGTCATCACCTGCATATCACCTGAAAACACCTGCATTTACCAGTTCAGCGAATTTTTTCAGGGCTGCCGGGTTTGTATTGATAAATCTGACCTTATGGGTGCAAGTACGTTTGTTCTTCTATGCAGGTATTTTAGCACGGCATCGAGGCGCTTGCATAGCCATACCGGGACCCACGCGAACTTTGACGGGCCTGTGGCGGAGATAGCAGGGTGCGGACCTATTCGTCCTCGAAACTCCTGTTGAGGCCGCTTGGGGACTGGAGGAACTCGAACAGGTCGCTGTTCGGTGGGAGAACCACGGTCGAGTTGGTTTCGAGAATCTTGCGGTAGGCCTCGAGAGAGCGCTGGAAGGAGTAGAACTCCGGATTGGCGGACACCGCGTTGGCGAAGATCTGGACGGCCTCAGCGTCGCCGTCGCCGCGAGTGATGTCGGCCTGCCTCTGGGCGTTGGCCCTGATGATGGTGGCGTCTCTATCAACTGTGGCTCTGACCTGAGCGTCAATCTCGGCGCCCTCGGCGCGCTCCTTGTCCGAAATGCGCTTGCGCTCGGCCTGCATACGGGCATAGACGGACTCGGCGATTTCGGGCGGGAAGTCCGCTCGCTTGATGCGCACGTCAATGATGTCCAGGCCAAACTCTCTGAGCTTGGGCTTCACGTTGTCCCTTATGCGATTCATAATATCTTCGCGCTTGGTCGTAATTATCTCTGCCTGATTGTCGCTGGCGATTTCGCGCCGGAGTTCGGATGAAAGGATGTCCACGGCGCGCGCCTTGCCTCCGGCCTCAGTGCGCACGGTTTCCCTGAAGAGTTTCGGGTCAACGATTCGTCCCCTCGCGTAAACGTCAATTATGAGGCGCTTCTTGTCTTTGGTCAGGAGTGAGTCTGGCGGGGCGTCGAATATCAGCAGACGCTTGTCGAAATAGGTTGTGGAGTCTATGAAAGGGGTCTTTATGTAAAGTCCGGGGGTATTGATGGACTTCTGTACCTGTCCGAAGCGTGTGACGATGGCAAGCTCTTTCTCGTCCACCACGAAGAAGAGTTGTGGGCCTATGATCGCGGCTATGACCGCGATCAGGATGAGTACCAGAGCGATGAATCTCAATTTTGCGGCCCTTACTGGCTTCGGCCAAGCGAAGTTGGCAACTGTCCGTTATCGGTCAGAGGCAGGAGCGGCAGAACACTGTTTCCCGCTTCACCCGACATTATGTACATCCTGACTCCGGGGAGGATCTCCTCCATAGCCTCCAGGAAGAGACGCTGGCGCGTGACTTCGGGCGCCTTCTCGTATTCGAAGAGTATCGCCTTGAAGCGTTCGGCCTGGCCTTCGGCGATGGCTATGCGTTCCTGCTTGTAAGCCTCGGCGGCTTCCGTAACCCTGGCGGCTTCGCCTCTGGCCTGCGGGAGAATGGATTCCTTGTAGGCGTCTGCGAGGTTGATCATCCGCGCCTTGTCTTCTTTGGCGCGCACAACATCGTCGAAGGCGTCCTTGACCTGTTCGGGCGCGAACACGTTGAGCAGTTTCACCTCGCGGACATTGAGGCCGGTGTTGTAGTAGTCGAGGAGGCCCTGGAGCAGCAGCTTGGTTTCGGCTTGGATGTCTTCTTTCTTGTCTGTGAGCACGTCGTCAATCGGGCGGCTTCCGATGACCTGGCGCAGGGCGGTTTCGGTGACGTCCTTTATGGTCTGCCCGTCCGGGTCGGACACCCTGTACAGATACGCCTCCACGTCCTTGATGTCATACTGCACCAGAAGCTGCACATCAACGATGTTGGGGGCCTCTCCTGCCTGTCCCAACTCGTCGGCGTCTCCGGTGATCATAAGGGACTCGCTGAGAACGGGGTTGCCGCCGGCGACGCCGACCTCCAGCTGGCGGATGCTGTCCACGAAGACCACATCTCTCGCGCCAATAGGGGCGGGCCACCACCAGTGAAGGCCGGGCTGCTTTATGCTGTCAAACTTGCCAAGGCGTCGAAGCGCGGCCTCTTCGCCCGGCTGAACGGTGAAGAATCCGCTGCCTAGCCACACCGCAATCCCGACCACGAACAGACCGATCACGATGAGCGAACCTATATTGCCGCCACCACCGCCGCCGCCAATTCGGAAACGACCAAAGAAGTTGCGAATCCGCTCCATTACCTGGTCGAAATTTACTTCTGGCTCTTCAGGACGATACATCGCAGTCAGACTTTCGGTGTGGGGATATGTATGAGGTTATAAACAATGGTAACACATTTGCGCAGGCCATTCGACAGGTTTTTCGCCGCGCGCGGGCCGTTCATACTAGAATCTACGCGCCGCGAATTCAGTCGGATTGTCCGGCGGCCTCGACCTCACTCAGAACATCCAGAAACTCCGCATAGCTTGACACGCCGGATACGAGCGACATAAACGCGCCGAAGTCCGGCGCCAGTTCTCTCAGACGCCTCACCTGTCTGCCAATAGGACTCACGGCCGCCGGACTCTCGGCGTAAGCGCCGTGGAAGGCGAAGTACGCCTGGTTCAGCTTGCGAATCGGGTGTCCGTGTTCCACGAACACCCTCCTGCGCGTCTCCATATAGGACTCGGCAATCTCCACCTCGCCCCGGGCCAGGAGCGCGTCCACGGCTCGGCGCGTCTCCCGCATTTCGCGTCTGAAATCGAAGCCGTCGGCAGGTGAGGGAGCGGCGTCGAGTATGTCGGCTGTCGTGCCGAAGGCCGCCGGTATGGTCGCCGGCATTCTGGCCTCGATGCGCTCGCTCGCTATGCCACCCAACTCGCGACCGCCCAGATCGGCGACAGTCTCGTTCAGGACGCGCATATCTGGCGAGTCGAACATATTCTGGCCAAGCGGGCGCAGGAAGAGGTAGTGATGAAGCCATTCGTGCGCCATGAGCGAGAGGGTGGCATCGAGGTCCATGCCACTGTAAACGGAGGCGGGATAAGTCGCAACTCCACCTATGTCCAGGACCAGCGCCGACAGGTCTTCGGTCTCCAGCAGCGACTCTTCGACCTCCTCACGATCCTCCATACTCATATGCGGGTCGAGTAGAACACCGTCCTGCCGCGCAATTGTGTGGCGGGGGGATGTAATAAGCGCCTTGGGCGTTTCGGCGAGACGAACATCCACCGGTGGAAACACGACCTCGCCGACTAGCCCCATCCTCTGCGCGCGAACGACGGAACTGATCTCCGATTCGAGCGTCTCCTCTACGTCGTTGCGGATGTCGTGCCTGAGTTGGTGTACGCGGTCAAGTTCATCCTGGAGAGGCTTCGCCTCCGACCCTGTCTCGGTGGACTGGGAGGTGGCGAGATTCAGCCGACTCTTGATGTCGTTCTCGATATGTCCCAGTCTGAAGTACTCGTCCACCAGCGCGAGCCGGTCGGAATCCGAAACAGCCTGGCCCGGGATCGCCCTCAGGGCGAGGTGAGTCCACTTGCTCATGGAGTTCGAGAGGTGCCAGCCAATCAGGTCGAAGGTGTACTCCGAGGATGCTTCCCGCGCCGGGTTCAGAGTGAAGACATCGCCCCTGATCAGAAGTGAATACAGGGCGACAAGCACGATAGTAGTCGCTCGCCCGAGGCATTTTGCTGTTATGCGTCGGCTGAGCATGGCATACCCGAACCCCGCGTCAGAATTCTGGATACAAGCGCTATCGGCGGCGGAAGAGGTTCAGGAATCTGTCTTCGTAGAAGTCGAACGCGCCCCATCGGTCCAGTTCAAGTCTCAGGTCCTCGGGGTCTCTTCCCTGCTCAACCTGCCTGAACATCCGCTCAATCTGCTGAATCGCCGCCTGCGGCAGCCCGCCGGAGGATGGATTCGGATCCAACATACCACGCGTTCGCATTTCCTGAGCGTTTTCAATAGCAGAGCGCGAGGTGAACTCGTATATGAACTTCAGCAGCGCGACATCCCAGAGTTCGTCCACGCCGACCATCACGACGGAGAGGTCGTCCTTCTTGCCGTCGAGCTCGTCGCTGATGCGATGGGCTATCTCGTCGGTCGCGCCGCTCAGGATGTCCGTCTTCTCAGACTCGTTGCGGTACTGGTACAGAATGCCCGGACTGTTGGGTCCGTACTGGCGCGACAGATGTCTGAAGTAGCTGTATGCGTCGTCGCTGAAGCCCTCCAGGTTCATGGCGTAGTAGGGCGTTACTATCGCGGGTTTTTCGGCGATCACCTTGCCCTGCCGAACTACGCTCTCGGTGTCTTCGGGCTGCAAGTCGCGGTATATAGGCTCGGTGACCACGTAGTAGGACAGGCTAGTCGTGCCGAAAGTAGCCAGGTTCTGTTTGGGATACCTAACAACCCATGTCTGCTCCGCGGCGCGAATCAGGTCAAGTTCGTCTTCCATCAGTTACCTTCTTCGTCTGCGCAGGGCGAGTCCGACAAGACCCAAAGCGAACAGCGGCATGGCGAGGTCGCTCAGGCCAAGAGACTCGCTGTCCGGGAGTCCGCAGCCGGATGATTCGCCGGAGTCAGATTGTTCGGGTTCGGAGCCCGTCTTGGGCGCCGCCTCGGGCTCGGGTATTGGAGTGGGTTCGACCTTGGCCACCGCGGGCGGCTGTGTAGGAGTGGGCGGCGTTGGCGTTGGCGGCTCAGGCGTTGGGGTCGGTGTTGATTCAGTTGCCCCGACGGGAGCGGAACCGGCCTGTGGAGTCAGGCTATAGAGCTGCAAAGTTGGCCTGGATATCGGGGTTGGCCTGGCGCTGTCTCTCTCGGGCGGCAGATATATTGGGGCGCCTATTATCTCCCGCCACTGATTTTCCAGCTCTACACGGCTGATGCCATACACCCGCTCGATGGCGTCGTCCATGTTGACGCCTTCCCTGAAGACCGCAAGCAGTTCGCGCATTGCCGTGGGTCCGTATGCGACGATCATATACTCCACGATGCTCCTGGCCTGACCGTAGAAGATGATGACGTCTTCCGGGTCTCCGGGCAGGACGGGCATAGAGGTTATGGGTAACAGCCTGTCAGTCCCCAGGGCGAATTCCAAAGCTATGTCGTATGAAAATCCGGGCGCGACGTTGCCAAATTCGGCGAGGCCCTCGTCGAGCCATGAGGGAATGCGGCGAATTATGCTGTCCCCGGCTCTGTGATTCAGTATGTGGGTAAGCTCGTGGGATGCCGTGCCTGTCGCTCCACGTCCGCCACCGAGTACCAGGAGAGTGCCAAGATCGGTAAAGGCCTGACCCTCGGTAATCAGTTCCCGCCTGATCGTGCTCGAGCCCGGCGGGAGAGCCTCGAGCATTTCCTTGACATTATTGTACATAGTGACCCGGATAGGGATCGAGGTATCCGCTCCGAGGAGGGGGCCCATGAAGTCCAAGGTGTCAATTATCGCTTCCAGAACGATCTCGGCGCGCCTCCTGACCGGGCCGTGGTATGCGACCGCGACAGGGCCTTCCGTTACCTCTTCCCACTTGAACCGGGCATCGTGGTAGATGAATTCGGACTGCTCAGTGGAGAATTCATTTCCTTCGACATCGGTTATCTCGAAGTGATACTTGATGATGGTGCCGGGCGGGATGTACTTGCCCCTGACGCCGGTGCGCCAGAATAGCTCGGAGTCAACGAGCGCGGCCTCATCGAATTCGAAGTACTCGTACACGGTGTTTTCGTTCTGGCCGACTTTCATCCTGACCGAAATCTCCTCGATCTCATTGTCGGCCTCTACTTCGATGGAGTATCGCATTCCTTCGGGAAACTCGCTGACGACATCCGCCGAAAGCACCCTGATATGATCGTCTTCGCCAGCGGCAGAAACGCTACCGGGCTTCGAAGCCCCTAGCATCAGCGCGATACCGACAACTAGAAGCAACAAAGCGCGACCCGATCTGAGAAAGCCGGCGGCTTGATTCAATGTGATCCATCCTCTTGCAACGATGAGTATCCGGCGCTGCCTATGGCGGAGGACATGGGTACGATATTCATAAGCTCCCCCATATGCGTATTACGTCCGTATGGCTTTCGTGAGATTCACCAAATCGCAAGACATCTGTTCCTATTCTTCCGACTGCAACATGCGCCACGTATGGAAGAGCCTGTGGATTGCCGTCACAGTAGTCAGAGCGGCTATGACTCCGAGTACGATGAGCATCACGATGGGAATCCAGTGCGCGACGATCAACCCCAACCCTGTCAGGGCCACCCGTTCGGGCCTTGTCATTACTCCGACCTTGCAGTCTATACCCAGACCCTCTGAGCGCGCCCTCATGTAGCTGACCATGATGGAGCCGACGAGCGCGCCGTAAACGAGCATTGCGCCCCAGTCATTGTCGCTGGCGAGGTAGTAGGCAAGGATTCCCAGAAGCACTACGGCTTCGGAGACGCGATCTATCGTGGAGTCGAGCAGCGCGCCGAAGTCCGAGTCCCGTCCGGTGTTCCTAGCGAGCGCGCCGTCGAACATATCGAATATGCCCGCGAACAGCGCAACCAGTCCGCCTGCCCACCACTGACCGATACCGATGAGATAGGCGGCGACACCCGCTATCAGCAGGCCGATTATGGTAACGAGGTTCGGCGTCAGCCCCACGCGATCCATAAGGAGCGCGACGGGCGTTTCGACATAATTGGAGAGAGCGCGACGGGCGTCGTCCCGACCGATCATCATGCAACCACCTGAAATTGGCTAGTCAGGACATATTAGAAAGTATCCCGTAGGGCGGTCAACAGGGAACTAGTGTCCCGCGGCGGCCGTGTGCCTGGGAACGAGCTCGTGGTAGTAGTCCAAGACGCTGCCTGCCACCCTCTCCCAGCGGAAGCTGTCGGCGGTGCGGATTCCCTGTTCCGACAGGCGATTGCGCAGGTCCGGGTCCATGATCAGGGCGCGGATGGTCTGCGCCAGCGCTCTGTCGTCCTTTGGCGGAACGAGAAGGCCGTCGTGTCCATGTTCTATGACGCTCGCGTAGCCTACTATGTCCGTGGCCACGACAGGCGCCCCCGCGGCCATCGCCTCCAGCAAAACTATGCCGAAGCTCTCTTTGTCAACGGCGGGCGAACAGTAGATGTGAGCTGACTTGAAGTACCTGGCCCTCATCTCGTCGGATACGCGGCCCGTGAAGATAACGTCCTGAAGATTGCGCTCGCTCATTATGCGGTAGCATTCGGCGTCCGGCTCGCCCGGGCCGACGACCATCAGGCGAAGATCCGGGAAGTCCCACTTGAGTTTGCTGTAGGCGAGTAGAAGATATTTCAGTCCCTTTCGTTTCTCGAGCCTGCCGAGGAAGAGGAGGTTCAACTTGCCGTCCATCAGTTCGGGCAGCGGCTCGGCAAACGCGAATTCGTCAACGTCTATCCCGTTGGGTATGACATTGTATTCTCCGGGGAAGTGCTTGCTGATGAACTGCATGGCGGGTTCGGACACGGCTATCCTGCCGTCCAGTCGCCTTATCAGCGGCTCTACCAGCTTGTCGGAGCCTATGGCCCACCAGGTTCTGCGCCCCCGGTAGCTGTGGAACGTCGCCACGTTGACCGCCGAGCGCTTCTTCAGAGAGCTGAGCGTTCCCAGCGGCACCATGCCCGCGCATGGCTCATGGATGTGCACTACGTCGAAGCCCTCGTTCTCCAGAACGCTCTTTATGTTGGGAGTAATCCAGACGGACAGCGACACCCTGGCCACCGAGCCCGCCGTAGGAACGGGAACGGGCCGCCCCATCGGTATGAAATCAGGGTCGTGGATAGATTCGGGCGAGGAACACGGGGCCACTATCCTCACATCATGGTCCCAGTTTCTGAACTGGTCGGCAATCTGGATTATGTGGTTGCGCACTCCGCCGTGAAAAGCGTGGTCATAAGGTGAGAAAAGGCCAATTTTCAGGGGCCGCTCCATACTCTTCACCTCGACTGACCGTTTACAAGCGTCTTATTCCCGATAGTTTCACCCGGCGGTATGTTGCCGCCATTGTATATGTAACTGAGTGAAATGGCTAGTTGTGGGATGAGTGAGACGGAGAAAGCAATACGCTCGTATGGGCGGCCAAAGTGTAAACTGGCGGTTACTCAGCCTGGAACAGGAGGCCCGTGTCATCGTCAGCGCGGATGAACAACCTGTCTTCATAGATTCGGTAACTTTTCATGCGCGGCAGCAGGTCGAGATAGCGTCGGGCTTGCTCCTTCAGATATTGTCGCGCCCTGTTCGACGAACTCTCAGGGGCCTCGCACTTCCTCTCTGTGGTCGTGAGGGAACCGACTGTGAGTTGCGAACCTTGGATATTTACCGACGCCTCAAACGAGTGACATTCCGCCAATCCCGATACAATGGTCTCCTGAAACGAGATGGTGAATTCGGAAGTGGCAGGAATTCTGTCGGTACGAGGAAACCGGCTACCAGGCCGGTCCTTGGCCAACGCCCTCAGTCGCCACTCGGTATTGACAATGGTATCTATTATCGCCGGCCCCATCGGTTCAAAGATTAGGTTTCTACCCCGACTAGTCCTTAGAATGAGCCGACTTGCGCCTTCCTCGTCGTGTACTGAGTACTCGTCCGTCCGGCCTAGGTCTGTCGTGAACTCGCCCTCCGTCCGGATCGCTTCATTCGGGCATGGCGCCTCCGTTTCTGTCATGGACAGCGACGGAAATCCCACACGTCCCTCGGAGACGCTATATCCGGCAACGTATCCGCGGCAGGCCGTAACCCCGGCAGCCCAGCGCTCGGTCATAAATACCAGGGTGGCCTGACGTATTCCTTCGTCTTCCTCAGCCAGCAGTCGCCAAGCCGTGCCAGACAGTTCGGCTGGCTCTCCGGGTAGTGGAGATTGCTTGACGAACACCAGCCCGGTCACCCCTGAACTGTCAAGAATCTCCAGGCGGTCATCCGATACGCGAAATCTCCTCCCTTGGGCAAGGGTGTCTATATAAGCCTCCGACTGGTCATTCACCAGGTCACCGCATCCTTCGAGTGTCCTGAGGTAAGGAGGCGATAGGAATGTGCCATCCTCACGAGCAACGGGCTTTCCATCCTCAGACCGACCCCCGAATGTGTTGCAGCCGTCGAAGCCTCCCGAATGGTCTCCGTTCAAGCTGAGCCAGAGAAAAGTTTCTTCGATTGGGGGGCTGCCGTCCATAGACTCCAATATCCACCTCGTACCATAGGGACTGGCGACATCGGGCGCACCGGGGCCCAGGACACCACAGGCAGAGGCCACAATGAAAGATAGAGCGATTAAAGCGGATAGAGCCTTCCGTACTCTACCGTCTAGCAACGACTCACCTAAAACCTGCTGAGATTTCAAGCTTTGCCAAAACCTAGTTGTCTCTTCCCGCTATGAAGTCTTCGACCATCTCTTTGGCCACGGAGTCGGTGTACTGGACGGGCGGGGACTTCATGAAGTAGGCGGACGGGCCGAGGATCGGGCCACCAAGGTCCCTGTCCTTGGCTATCTTGGCGCAGCGGATGGCGTCTATTACCACGCCGGCGGAGTTGGGACTGTCCCACACTTCGAGCTTGAGGTCTATGTTCAGTGGAACGTCGCCGAAGCTGTTGCCCTCAAGCCTGATGTGCGCCCACTTGCGGTCGGAGAGCCAGGGCACGTGGTCCGACGGGCCGATGTGGATGTTGTCCGGTTCGAGGTCAGCGTCAATCTGGGATTGGACGGACTGGGTCTTGGATATCTTCTTGGAGGTGAGGCGCGAGCGTTCGAGCATATTGAGGAAGTCTGAGTTGCCGCCGAAGTTGAGCTGGTAGGTTCGCTCCAGATCAACGCCGCGGTCCATGAAGAGCCGCGTCAACACCCGGTGGACGATGGTCGCGCCGACTTGGGACTTGATGTCGTCGCCGATGATGGGGGCTCCGGCGTCTCGGAATCTGCGCTGCCAGTAGTCGTTCTCGCCGCTGGCTATGAACACCGGGATGCAGTTTATCATCCCCGCGCCCGCGGCCAGAATCTGCTCGGTGTACCACCTGGTAGCGTCTTCAGAGCCTACGGGCAGGTAGTTGATTACCACGTCAACTTCGCGCTCTTTCAGGATGCCCACTATGTCGTCCGTGGGGCCGGGCGCCTTTTCGATGACCTCGGACATATACTCGCCCACGCCGTCGAGGGTCATTCCCCTCTGAACGGTGACGCCGGTGTGCGGGACGTCATAGAACTTGATGGTGTTGTTGGGTGGCGCGTATATTGCCTCGGAGATGTCCAGGCCAACCTTGTTGGCGTCAACGTCGAAGGCGGCGACTACATTGATGTCACCAATTCCGTACTCGCCCAGAACCGGGTGCATGATTCCCGGAATGTTATCGTCGGGTCCCGCGTCTGCGTATTTGTGGACTCCCTGAACCAGGGAGGAAGCGCAGTTGCCAAGACCGATTATAGCTACATTGATGTCGGCCAAGTGAATCTACCCCCGCTCCGACGCCCTTGTGAAAAAGCGGCGCCGACTCTACTTGCTTTAGCGTTTACACTAGCGAAATTCTAGCGTAGCGGCGCGGCCTCTCACAAGTTAGGAGTACAGCCGCCTCTCCGCCCAGGCGAGCGCGTCTCGTATGCCGTCGTCGAGAGTCATCGTCGCGCGCCAGCCGAGAAGTTCCGCTGCCCTGTCCGCGTTAGCGTACGCGCCTGCCACATCGCCCGGCCTGGGAGGAGCGTCCTCCTGTGGAATAGGAGCGCCATGCACCCGCTCGAAAGCCGATACTATTTCCCGAACGGTCACCCCTCTGCCTGTGCCCAGATTGATGACGATGAACCCCGGACCATCGGGGAATATATTATCAATGCGCTCGACCGCTTTCACATGGGCTTCCGCCAAGTCCCAGACGTGAATGTAGTCTCTGACACCGGTGCCGTCCCTGGTGGGCCAGTCGGTCCCGGTGACCTGGAAAGTTGGTCTATCGCCGTTCGCTACCGACACGAGGATATTCACTATCTGCGTGGCTTCTCTTTGGACCTGCCCTGACCGCATCC
>JAAXHY010000351.1 GCA_012270665.1 Dehalococcoidia bacterium | reverse complement strand
CGATGCGCCGCACCACCTGGGGAGCGCCGCCGCCGAACCAGACGGGAATGGGACGCTGCACCGGCAGGGGGTTGATGCCGGCGTGGGTGATGTCGTGGTAGCGCCCGTGGTAATCCACCACTTCCTGGGTCCAGAGCAGGCGCATGACCTCGATCTGCTCGGCGGAGCGGCGGCCCCGGTTGCCGAAGTTCTCGCCCAGCGCCTCGTACTCCACCGCGTTCCAGCCAATACCGATGCCGAGCCTCAGCCGACCCTGGCTGAGCACGTCCACAGCGGCGGTCTGCTTGGCCACCAGCGCGGTCTGTCGCTGCGGCAGGATGATCACACCCGTTACGAGTTCCACACTGCTGGTTACGGCAGCTAGATACCCGAAGAACACGAACGGCTCGTGAAAGGCGTCTGTGTGCCTGTAAGCGCCGCTCCATCCGGGCCTGGACTCCGCGTTCGCGCCCAGTACGTGGTCGAAGGCGAGAATGTGGTTGTACCCCATGCTCTCTGCGGCCTGCGCGTACTCGCGCGCCGCGCCCGGGTCGCTGCCGATCTCGGTCTGTGGAAACACTACTCCAAGTTTCATTCGTTACGCTCCTGTCGTGGTATCAGGGTTAGTGTACTATATACCAGTTCACGCTATAGGTTAGCCAAAGCTTTTTCGCTCGCCACCCGATATAGCTGGAGAGAGAACATATGAATAGGTTGTTCGGAGAACTTCGCGTTTCAGTGATGAGCGTCCACGAGAGATGGTGGTATGCTTATCTCGTAGCGTTCTTCGTGCAAATGGCAAGCTGGACGACCATGGTGGCCTGGGACGAGGCTGTACGTGGCAGTCATGCCGCTGTGGTAGAGTACATCAGAGCCGTTGGGGAAGGTTCATCCCCTATGGTTCAGATATTTGTTCTGAACGCTATCATCATAATCGAATTGGGGAGGCTTATCATGGTTCTGGCCCAGGGAATAGCGGATAGACTCAGAGAACGCAGGGAGAAATTCAGGGCTGAACTCAGGGCTGAGGGCAAAGCTGAGGGCAAGGCTGAACTTGCCGCCAAAATCGCCGATTGGAACAGGCGCCGATTGGAGGCGGAAACACGCGGAGAAGAGTTTGACGAACCGCCTCCGATGGAGTAGGCGCGACGCCCATCCACATCACCGGAACACATAAAGATGGCGACATACGACCTTATTCTGAGCGGCGGAGTGGTGCTCGATCCCAAGAACGGATTCGAGGGAGTGAGCGATGTCGGCCTCAAGCGCGGCAGGATCGAGCGCGTCGAACCCGAACTGGACCCGACACGGGCCGAAGACACCATAGACGTGACCGGCCTCTGGGTCATGCCCGGACAGATAGACACACACGCCCATGTCGCCGGGCTGTCGCGCAACTGGGACCCCGCCCTCGGCTACGGTATGCTGGCCCGCGTGGGCACCACTACCGTCATGGACATGGGCGGCACGGGGCCAACCCTCATAGACGGGATAAAGCGGCGCGGCGCGGGACTGAACGTCGCGGGAAATTTCGCGCTCATCCCCGGCCTGACGATTCCGGCCGGGCGTCTCTCGCCAACCGACCTGCGCGACACGGTCACATCGGCTCTCAGACAGGGCTGCTACGGCATCAAGATACTCGGCGGCTACCATCCGTTCACACCCGAGGATTCGGCGCGCGTAATCGCCGAGTGCAACTCCCAGCGAGCATATATCGCGTTCCACCTGGGCACAACCGAATCCGGCAGCCACCTGGAGGGGCTGAGAGAGGTCCCGCGGATGGTCGGAGACGGCAGACTGCATGTGTGCCATGTCAACAGTTACTGTCGCGGCGTAATCGAAGACGCCGCGGACGAGTGCAACGAGGCTCTGGACATTCTGGATACCATGTCCGGACAATTGAACTCTGAGTCCTATCACGCGATCCAAAACGGCACCACTGGCCTCTGCGACGACGACGGCAACGTGATAGCTGACGTGCCGCGCAACTGCCTGCGTCTGCGCGGCTACGACACGACTTACCAGGGTATGCGACAGGCGATAATGGACGGTTACGGCTCCGTCGTCGCTCAGAAGGGCGGCCAGATCTACTACGCCCAGCGACAGGAGGCCCTGAACCTGTTCGAGCGAGCGCGGAGCAACGTGGGCATGAGCTTCCCGGTCAACCTGGCGTCCTCCGCCTTCACGCTCAGTTCGGCGAGAAACTCGGATGGCGAGTTCATAGTGGACGCGGTCAGCACCGACGGTGGCTCCCACCCCAGGAACGTGGCCATCCAGACCACTATGGCCCTCGTCGAGTTTGGCGCGCTGACACGCCTTGAGATGGCAGAGAAGCTGTCCTGGACGCCCGCGCGTATGATGGGGCTGTGGGACAAGGGCCACTTCACGCCAGGCGCCGACGCCGACATAACCGTCCTGGACCCGCACAGGAACAAAGCCGTGATGAGCTTCGTCGCCGGCTCGATGATAATGTACTATGGCAGGCCGGTAGGGTCCGGCGGAACGCTGCTCGTGACGCCGGAGGGCAAGTCCGCCGCAAAGCAGAGCGGACTGCCCTATCAGGTCGTAGATCTGTCCCAGAGCAAGCTGTACGCTGGGTACACGGGCTAATCCGGTCGGACTACATCATCACCACCGACCGCAGCACCTCGCCCCGCTCCATCTTGTG
>JAAXHY010000002.1 GCA_012270665.1 Dehalococcoidia bacterium | reverse complement strand
GCACCACCTTGTAAGGCATCAACCCCGTGTCGCGCTGTACGCTCGCGTCCTCGTACCGGCGGCCCATGAATCTCTTTATGGAGAAGACAGTATTTTCCGGATTGGTGACAGCCTGCCGTTTGGCGGTCGCGCCGACGTATCTCTCGTTGGAACGCGGGTTGACCGCGACCATGGAAGGTGTTGTCCGTCCTCCCTCCGAGTTCTCGACGACGCGCGGCTCGCCGCCCTCAATGACGGCCATGCATGAGTTGGTTGTCCCAAGGTCTATACCAAGTATGCTGGGCATCTAATGCGCCTCCTGCTGTTGTGTTTCTGATTCTTGATGTTCGGCGGACTCCGGCAGCGCCTGGGCGACGCTGACTTGGGCCGCGCGCAGTACGCGATTTCGGAGCTTGTAGCCGTCTCTGATGACACGCACCACGGCCCCCTCTTCAACTTCGTCCGTCGGCTCGAAGAACACCGCCTCGTGCGATTACACGTCGAATGGTTGTCCGATCGCCGCCTCGATCCGAGACAGCCCCTCGCTATGAAGCACGTTCTCCATGCTGCGCTGTACTAGCTGGATCCCCTCGAACCAGCTCGGATCGACCGCGTCTTCGGGCAGGTGATTGACCGCCCTGCTGAAGTCGTCCACCACGCTGACGAGCTTCAGCAGAAGCTGGGCCGCGATTCTGTCCCTGCTTTCCTCCAACTCTTGCGCGGCGCGCTTCTTGTAGTTGTCTAGGTCGGCCTTATAGCGGAGTGCCATAGCCTGGAACTGGTCTCGTTCTCGCTCTGCCTCCTCCAACTGGGCCTGAAGCTGGTCCGCCTCGTCTAACTCGGTTTCCATCTGGGCCTCGATGGCCTGGATGTCATCGTTCTGTTCGTCGTCCGTCATATAGGGCTGTCCTCCGCTTACAAGTTCATGTCAGCCGGCAAGAATGTGAAACATCTCGTCTAAGCTCTCGTTGAGCGCGCGCCTGAGCTGTGGACCTTCGAGCTGCGCCAGCTGAGCGCGCATCCCAATCATCTTGTTGAACAGCTGCAG
>JAAXHY010000424.1 GCA_012270665.1 Dehalococcoidia bacterium | reverse complement strand
CGTCCGGCGCTAGCCTGACCGGACTCTACGCTGGGCCGCCATAGAGCCAGTACTTTTAGACACACTTGAGGCGGTTCATCTTTCAAATTGAACCGGACGATTCGCTTGTCGTTTATCGGGACAGGCTTGTGAGTTTCATATATTTCCCAGAGGCGTCCATCGGTTACACAGAAGAACTTCGTTCCCAACTCCAAGCAGTATTGGATTCCCTGAGACAGGAATGGTCCCAAGTTCGTATCTAATCTCTTGGCCTCGACCATCATCGCGGGGCTACCGTTGTTCATGAGCGCGTAGTCAGCCCGCCCGTTTCCTGATTTGTATTCGGGTATGACCATATCGGGGTCTGTGGTTTCCCAGCCGAGTTCTCGAAGCAGGGGGTCTATCAGGGTGTAGCGGGTGAGGGTTTCGTTCTGTCTGAGGGCGGGACCGTGCCGGTCAATGCGGTCGCTGAGAGTCTGTACGAGTTCAAGCAGGCTTTCGAGCGGCATTTCCGATTGACTCCACTGATTTCCGGCGATATGCGTGAATTATAGCAGGGGGTATAAATCCCGCAACGCGGAGGTGAGTAGTCGGGTTTTTACAGGCGTTGTCGAAGACGGGACACGAGTCTTTTCCGCTACCGGCGACTTGTCGGATAGAGCCGGTCGGGGGAGTCGAAGCCTAGCTGGTCGTTCTGGCGCTGTCGCTCGCGCTCTTCGTCATCTTCCTCCGGGAGGAGCCAGCCCCTGAAAATGCCCTTGTACCCGAACTCGCGCGGGTCGGGAGGGGACGGTATCGAGATGGCCGCCACTACCACGGTCAGCTGCAGCGATAGACAGAAGGCGGGGACGACCACCCACGAGGTGGTTTCGTTGGGAATGACGAGTCCGAAGCCGATGGTCGCAGCGAGGGATACAAGGAACAGGATGGCCTTGGTGGTCGCTTCCGAGCGTTTCTTCTTTCTGTATGGCCGCAATGTCCGGCTCCGTTGGTGTATCTGCTAGCATATCACATAATATTTCGGATTATTCTCATCGAGGAGCGGAGATGACCGACGACCTTCTTGTGCGCGAGGACGGACACGTAGCCACATTCATCATCAACAGGCCGGAGAAGCGAAACGCGCTGAA
>JAAXHY010000302.1 GCA_012270665.1 Dehalococcoidia bacterium | reverse complement strand
TCTAGCGCGACTATTCTGACCTCGACCGAAGGGGACATAGCCGCGATGTTGGAATTCGTGAGCGTCGAGGACGCGCGGCGGGTGCATGATCTATACGGGCAGTACACGGAGGACGCCGCGATATGGAGCAAGCTGGATTCCAGCACCGTGGAGGTGGTTAGAGGCAGTTCCGACTGGGCGCAGAGCGTCAGAGACAAGCTGGACACGACCACAGCGGACACCAGCACAATAATCACGATCGGTGAAAAGAGCTCGCAGTCGTGGGCTCTGATGACGAATTTGCCGAAATCCGAAAGCGCCCCACCCATAGCGGCGGGCCTGATTTCCCCGGACGACAAGCTCATCGAGGATATCGAGACCAACGTGGGGGTGGATCTGTCCGATCTCGACATCGCGTTCGGGAATATTGGGGCCCAGAGACTCGCATTTGCGATATACGGCGATGTGCCGATAGACATCTTGCAGAAAATAGATTTCCGATTCCTGACGCTCCATGACGTTGGCATGGTGACAGTAGCGCAGACCGGCTATCCGGGCTTCGCCCTTTCGTTCCTGGTGAGCGCGATTGCCGGCCGAATCGGAATGGAAACGATAGAACTGGGCAACACCAACGCTCGCTACCTGGCGACGGAACACGCTCACGTTGTTCTGAAGAACAAGGGCAGCCTGATTTACGCCGCTCTTGCGGACGACAAGCATGACGCCGAACAACTTATGCTGCGCGCGCTGTCGGACTGAACAACCGGACGGATAGCGGATTCCAGGGGCCAGTCTGCCGCTTTGACACCGATAACACTCGTGGTTACAATTGACCTAATGAATGAGGAGCATCCCGGAGGCTGTCCAATGACTACACAGACGCTGACCAAAGACGAAGTTTATGAAGCTCTCAGAGACGTTTACGACCCCGAAATTCCGGTCAACGTAGTTGACCTCGGTCTCATCTATGACGTAGAGGTCGAGGCGGGCAACGTGGATGTCACTATGACCCTGACCTTCGCGGGCTGCGGCATGGGGCCGTACATCGCGCAGCAGGCCGAGTGGCGCATAGCCGAGATGGACCA
>JAAXHY010000531.1 GCA_012270665.1 Dehalococcoidia bacterium | reverse complement strand
CATGTCATCTGGCTGGTCCCTGAACTCCTAGACGACGGAGAGGGTCACCGATTGTCGCGCGGGCATTGGGAAGTCCTCACATTGGAGGCGTCGAGCGACAAGCTCCTCGCCGCCAGAACCGTGCGCAGGGAAGCGTTCGAGCAGACCCTTCGAGCCAAGCTGGAGCCGCTGGTGAAACCGGCGGGGAGTGAACAGCGCGGCACTTGCTAGTCGCCGATTCTCCGGAGTCGCTGAACTCTCGCTTGGATGCTGGGGTGGCTGTCCGACTCAATATCCCATCTCTCGCTTGGTACGAGAGACTGAAGCGTGGTAGCCATCGTCCTAGAGCCAACCACAGCGCTGGCTAGCGCATCGGCGTCGTACTCCATTCGTCGCGAGACCAGTGGCGAGGCGAAAGATATCAGTGTCAAGAAAGCCGCCACACCCATGATGATACCTATTGCCTCGTGTAGTGCCCAGAACTGCTCTCCGAATAGCCAGGCAACGGTTCCTGCGACTACCACCACAAGCGCTTTCTTGAGTGAATGACGAGATTTTGCATGTGCGAGCTCATGAGCGATGACGGCTTTTCCGGCGCTGGTCAAGAGTTCGCGCTCCATAGCGGAGGTTATGAGTAAGGTGAAACCATCGGTTCCCGCGTTAGTCCTGTTACTCGTAATCACTTTGAGCTGACGCGGAATCGGCGCATTCATCTTCTTGGCGAGCCTTACCACGTCCCAAGGAACGTATGTAGTCCGTGTACGAGCAAATTGCTCACGGAGGTTCCGCTTCATACCGACGAAGAAGGAACTGATGGCACAAGGGGCTGTCGCTATCCAGACTAAGAAGGCGCATGCGCCAACGAGTACGACCCAACTGGGAGGACTACTGAGTGCAGCGGCGAAGAGTGTGGACACTAGTATGGCCCAACTGCCGGCGCTCGTGGCTCGCAGCGCCATGATCCGTGGGTATGCTTGCCGAGAAAACATACTCATAGGATACACCCTCCCACGTTACAGGCGCCAACGCATTTGTGGCAGATTTGGTG
>JAAXHY010000191.1 GCA_012270665.1 Dehalococcoidia bacterium | reverse complement strand
ACATCTATGGCGGAGGAGCTGGCGGAGGCCCCCGGAATAATGAAGTTAGGGGGCAGTTCAACCGCCTCATTGAGCTCATCTATTAGTGCTTCGAGTTTGGTGACATGATTCTCTGAGATAATCTGAAAATGCTCCAGGAGATGGTGGCGGTTGGCGGTGTCGGTGGCGAGTTCTGCGCCTATCATGAACATTTCTCGCTGGATCTCGAGCAGGATGTCTTTAACCCGCTCGTCGGCGGAGAGGGCGCGGGCAAGTCCGATGGCGGATACGGCGTGGTCGGTGGAGCCGTAGGCCTCGGTGCGGATGTTGGCCTTGGAGACCCGACCGCCAAACAGCAGGCCGGTCTCGCCTTCGTCTCCTGACTTCGTGTATATCTTCAACTGGGCTCGCCTCCGTCAAGTATTATAGCAATTGATGAGTGGGAATTCAGAATCGGGATGTATGTCATATGGGAATAGCGCAGTTCGCCGATGATAACAAACAAAAGAGAAGGGCGGGTCATTTGACCCGCCCCGGTTGAACATGATCATGCCCCAGTCAGGGGCGTAACGGATTAGACGCTCTTTACTTCCAGCCGGCGGACGTTGCTCGGCTCTTGGCGTGGGAAACTGATGGTGAGAACACCGTCCTCATATGTCGGCTCGGCGTTGTCGGTGTCAACAGACCTGGGCAGTCGCAGGGAGCGGCTGAATCGTCCGACGCGCCGCTCACGGAGCAGGTAGTCTCCGTTTTCGATCTCGCTGTCGGCGCTGGCCTCTCCCTCGATGGTCAGCAGTCGGTCATCGAGCTTTACACTGATGTCCTCGGGCTTGAGTCCGGGAAGTGAGGCGCGGACGACCACGCCCTCTCCCTCGCTCACGACGTCAACGGGAATCGGCCAGCGACCGCTCTCGAACGCGCCGAACCGGGCCCGGTTGAATGCTCTGAGGTCTAAGAATGGGTTCCATCTCTGAATTGCCATGTTATTCTCCTTTCGGCGTATCTTGCTGAACTAAGGTCGTTTGACCTTGTAGAAAATTGTATAAGATGGAGGGTAGCGTTGTCAATAAATATGATATATATCATATCAATAACATTCTCATATACGGAGCATATGATATAATTCTAATAAGATAAGACCACGGACAGCGAGAGATCATGGCCGACTACTACAAGATACTCGACATTGGGCGCGACGCTGACGAGAAAGCGATACGCGGAGCTTTTAGGAAACTTGCGCGGAAGTATCACCCCGATCTGAACAAGGACGACAAGGACGCCGAGGCCAAGTTCAAAGAGATAAACGAGGCGTATGAGGTGCTGTCGGATGCGGACAGCCGCAAGAAGTACGACACCTACGGTGATCGCTGGCGAGACGCCGACCGTATAGAAGAGCGGCGCCGTTCTACGAGATCGCCCTTCGACTTCACTGCGCACGGCTACTACGACAACAACGACCTGTTTTCCGGCTTCGAGGACATATTCGGAGCAGGCGGCGGATTCCGAGACTTCGAGACAAGGCGCGCTCCGAGGAACGTGCGAACCGAGACGACGATCACCGTTTCTCTGGAAGAGGCATACACTGGAACCACTATCAACGCGACATTCACTACGAGTGGCAGAGAGCGGCGGTTCGAAGTAGAGATTCCTCCGGGAGTAGATAACGGCAGCGCGGTGCGGGTGACGCCTGAGAGCGGAACGGAACTGCTATTCAGGGTGAATGTGACTCCGCATCCGCGATTCAAGAGACTCGGCCAGGATATCTACACAGACGCTCCCGTAGCATTTGAGGACACGATGCTGGGAGGCGAGGCGGAGGTGAGGACGCTCGATGGCCGGCGAATAGCGGTCACCATCCCCGAGAACAGCCAGAACGGACAGAACATCCGGCTTCGTGGACTGGGGATGCCGACGCTCGGTTCACC
>JAAXHY010000148.1 GCA_012270665.1 Dehalococcoidia bacterium | reverse complement strand
CGATGTCTCGAACTCCGGCAGGCTGAGCGTCCGGGGCGACGACGCGCTCGACCTCCTGAATCGGCTCTCCACCAACGACCTCGAGCTTCTGCGGCTTGGAGCCGGCATGGGGACGGTTCTGACGACCAACAAGGGGCGCATAATCGATCTGCTGCGCGTCCTTCATATGGGAGACCAGCTACTCGTTCTCACCAGTCCAGGGACGCATGACAAGGTGGTCGAGTGGATCGACTTCTACACGTTTGCCGAAGACATTAGCGTCACCAACATAGCGCCGGACACGAGCCACTTCCTATTCGTTGGAGGCGGAGCGGGTGACACGCTGACGGAGGCCGGACTTGAGGCGTGGGACCTAGCTGCGCCGCTGAGTCACACCACCATGGATATCGGGGATAGCGTGCTGGTCGTAATCAGGGCAGATTTCGGCTCGATACCTGCGTGGGAGGTCATCGCGCCTCGTGGCCACGACATCCATCCCGATGGAATAGAGGGGCACGACCGGTCAGTTCTAGAGACGCTGAGAATCGAACAGGGTATCCCCGCGTTTCCAAGTGAACTTAACGATTCCCATAATCCGCTGGAGGCGAACCTCAAGCCCCACATCAGCTTCAACAAGGGCTGCTACATAGGCCAGGAGGTTGTAGCGAGGCTCAACACTTACGACCGAGTACAGCGATTCCTTTGCCAGCTAGTCGTGGAGGATACGGTAAAGTTGGAGCCGGGTTCGGCGCTGACGGTTGACGGAAATGACGCGGGGGAGGTCACGTCATCGATTCCCGGCCTTGCGCTGGCATACCTGCGCAAGCGCTTCTACGAGGATGGTGCTAGAGTCCAAGGCGAACACGCCTCCGGCTCCGTGCAGGCGACTGTCTCTGACTTGCGTCCGCCGGAGGACGACTAAGGTCGGCCATTGCGTCATTGCGATTCGAGCGTCGCTCCACCATCGACGACTATGATCTGGCCTCTTATCATCTCGGCATCCGGGGAGCAGAGAAAGGCGACCGTCTTGGCGATGTCCTGGACGGTTACCATGCGACCGGCCGGGATGTTCCTGCCTGCCTCCAGCATATCTTCCTTTGTTGGGAAATGGTCCAGAGCGCCGGTATCTACATAGCCGCCGGATACGGCGTTCACAACGATGTTGAGCGGGGCGAGTTCGACCGCTAGGTAGCGCGTGACTGCCTCGAGCGCGGCCTTGGACACGCCCACTGAGAAGTAGAACGGCAACACACGCCTAGACCCTTCACTTGAAATGTTGACGACGTGTCCGCCGTCTTTCATCAGCTTCGAGGCTGCGACTGCACACAGCCACGCCGCCCTCGCGTTCACGTTGAGGGTCCAGTCCCAGTGCTTGGACTCCAGCTCCAGCGCGG
>JAAXHY010000284.1 GCA_012270665.1 Dehalococcoidia bacterium | reverse complement strand
ATCGAAATCCGTGTCCCGTACATTAGGCGCGAATAGACGTCCCTGCCCAGCTTGTCTGTGCCGAGAGGACGCAGCGCGTGCATACCTTCCTCGCTGTCCGCTCCCATCAGATGGATGTCCGTCTTGAACAGGCCCAAGAGCTTGTACTCGTGGCCGCTCACGAAGAACTTTATGTAGTGCTTGGCCTCCCTGTCCTGAACGTGTTCCATCGCAAGCGTGACCTGGTTGCGCTTGCCCTCCACGCCGTACACGAATGGCCGCGGAACCCACCCGTCGAACAGGTGTATGCGCTGCGGAGGCATGAATACCCTCGAAGACGACGAATCCAGAGGATCGTGTATGGACAAGAACCCGGGGAAAGCCGCTATCACGTAGAACCCCACCACCAGTATCAGGCTTATCATCGCCAGGCGATGCCGCCTGAATCGCCACCAGACCAGCTTCCACTGGGAAGCAAGGTATGCGGCCTCCTCAGGCGTGCTTGCCACCTGCGGGTTTACTGCGTCAGTAGTGGCCATTCCCTAGGCTCCGATCCTGATTCTAGGGTCAATGAGCGCGAGTACGACATCGGAAATCAACGTTCCAATGAGCGTGAGGGCCGTAAGTATCAGGATGATCGAACCAGCCAGGAACATATCCTGCGTATAGAGCGCTCTCAGGAGCAGCGGTCCCAGCGTCGGCAGACTCATCACCGTAGCCACGATCAGGCTCCCGGAGAACAGTTGCGGCAGCGTCCAGCCTATCGTGCTGACTATCGGGTTCACCGCGATCCTGACCGGATATCGCATGATTAGCTGCCACTCTGGCAGGCCCTTCGCTCGCGCCGTCTCCACGTAGGGCTTGTTCAGTTCGTCCAAGAGATTCGCCCGCATTATCCTGGTCAACCGCGCCGTTCCATCCGTGCCGAGTATCAGCATCGGCACCCAGATATGCTTCAGCATGTCCACCACCTTGCCCACGCTCCACGGAGCCTCCACGTAGTCCGGCGAGAACAGCCCGGTTATGCTCATCCCGAAGTACGCGAACACCATCCACATGATCACCAGCGCGAGCAGGAAGTTGGGCGTGCCGACCCCTAGGTACGAGAAGAATGTGAATATATAGTCAACCCAGGAATACTGCTTGACCGCGGAGATTATCCCAATCGGAATGGCAAGCGTCCAGGTGAAGACTACGGTGAACAGTCCGAGGATTATCGTAAGGCTGAGACGCTCGTTGATAAGATCATTTACCGAGACCCGCATTTCTAGCGACTTCCCGAAATCCCAGCGCATGAC
>JAAXHY010000196.1 GCA_012270665.1 Dehalococcoidia bacterium | reverse complement strand
ATAGTTGATAGTGTGAGGCACTTGATGTGGACGGGCGGAGAGCTAGGCGAACGGCGCGGCATGATAAGCATGCCCACAGGGTCAGGAAAGACTCGCGTCGCCGTCCAGTCCATAGTAGAAGCGATGAGAGAGGACGGATTCGAGGGCGGCATCCTGTGGGTGGCGGACCGAGATGAACTGTGTGAGCAGGCCGTCGAGTCTTGGCGTCAGGTTTGGTCGAGCGAGGGCGCTCAGGGAAAGCAGTTGCGAATCTCAAGAATGTGGGGTAGTCAGCCCGTGCCGCTGCCGACTGCTCAGATGCACGTGATAGTAGCGACAATCCAGACTCTGTCGGCCAAGATAAACAACCAACCCGACGAATACGAATTCCTGTCCGACTTCAAGCTATTGGTCTTTGACGAAGCACACAGGTCAGTAGCCCCAACCTTCACCTCGGTTATGCAGGAACTTGGTCTGACCTATCGGCGAAGGGTGGACGAACCGTTGCTGATAGGTCTCACCGCCACCCCTTACAGGGGATATGACGAACGAGAGACTGCCCGCTTGGTGAATCGCTATGGACAAAACCGGCTGGACGCGGGCGCATTCAAGAGTGACGACCCGGAAGATGTAATCAGGGAACTCCAGGATATGCGCGTGCTCGCCCGCGCCGACCACGACACCATTGAAGGCGGAAACTTCTCGCTGTCCTCTAGCGAAATGCGTCAGTCTGAGAATGTCCCATGGTTGCCACAGAGCGTTGAAAATCGTATAGCCCAGAATACCGCTCGCACGCGGCGCATAGTCAAAGCGTACAGGGACAAGGTGGACCCGAATGCCCCCACCCTCATATTCGCCACATCCGTCGAACACTCTCAGGTACTGGCCGCTTTGCTTACCTCCATGGGGGTCAGCGCGCGAGCCGTGAGCGCAAACACCGATAGATACACCCGTCGCCGCATCGTAGAAGAGTTTCGCGCCGGAGAGATCAAGGTTCTTGTCAATTACGGCATATTCCGCGAGGGATTCGACGCGCCTAAGACCAGGGCCATCATTGTCGCCCGCCCAGTGTACAGCCC
>JAAXHY010000556.1 GCA_012270665.1 Dehalococcoidia bacterium | reverse complement strand
GTTTATAGTTCATGTTTACACCACACAAGCGCTGATCAGTACGGTTGACCGGATTTGCGACATGACTGAATATAGGGTAGAACTGCCTTGTTAGATACAACGCTAAAGTCATGACATGGTTAGTAAGAGTGCGGTGAAGTCGGCAGACGACGCTTTGGGATGGTTGGACACAACCACCCTAGAGCGGGGCGCGGCCCAAATGGGGATGCGACTTAGTGTTGCGCAGTCTGAAGGGTTCCGGCGATACTACCGGTGGCTCCTCCGCTGGAACGCCAGAATGAACCTGACGACCGTGACAGAGTGGGAGGCTGTCCAAACACGACATTTCCTGGACTCTCTGTCCCTAGTGGAGGCGGTCCCCGCCGCCATGCTGAGGTCGGGTCGGTTCATAGACATAGGGACCGGAGCGGGCCTGCCGAGTATTCCAATCAAGATAGCGTTCGCGGGCGGGAGCTGGACGCTGGTGGATGCGACAGCCAAGAAGGTTGATCTGTTGAGCAACTTTGTGGACGAGATGGGACTGGATAACATCAAGGTCGTTCACGGCAGAGCGGAGACGCTCGGCCACAGCGACGGGCTGCGGGAAGGCTTCGACCTCGTGGTCGCGCGGGCAGTGGCGCCAATGCCCACTCTTGCGGAGCTTACTCTGCCGTTCTGCCGCGTTGGGGGCCTTGTGGTCGTACACAAGACAGAAATCGCATATGAGGAGATAGCGTCGGCGGAGCATGCGATAGAGGTGATGGGAGGAGAGATCACTCGCACGGTCGGAGCCACATGGGAGGGGCGTGATTCGGGTCGGAAGCTGATAGTGATAGAGAAGGTGAACCCAACACCCACGAAATACCCCCGCAGGCCGGGTATGCCATCGAAGCGCCCCCTGGTGAGGCAGTCGTGAATCAGGTGGCTCCGGTCTGACGACACGAAAGCCCTTACAACAAAGAATGCGACAACAGATCGATCCCAGCTCCCTGACCGACTCGCTCAGACGACGAGTACTGTCACTCCCCACTCTGCTCTCATTTGCGGTCGCCGCGGCGTTCATACTCTTCCTAGCCACCGGGGTGGATCTGGACTGGGGAGAAACGTGGGACAACATCAGGTCGATGAACCCATGGTTGTACGTGGTGGGAGCGGTCCTTTACTACATCAGCTTCATCTTCAGGGGCGCGCGCTGGCGAATCCTCGCCATCAACGCGGCGGTGCGGCGAAGCGACGCCGGAAGAGATGACGGGGACATCAGAGTCCCATCGACGCTTAAGATGTCGCAGCTTATCCTTATAGGATGGTTTGTCAACTCGATTACCTGGCTCAGGCTCGGCGACGCATATCGAGCGCACGCCTTCGCGGAAGAGTCGAACAGTTCATTTTCCTGGAGCCTCGGGACGGTACTGGCAGAGCGCGTTCTGGACACGGTCGCGGTGGCGGTCATCATGGCAGTCAGCGTGGCAGCAGTAACATTGACCATAGGTTTCTCGGGATCGAAGTACATCCTGATCATCCCCCTGCTAATGGTTGTGGGCGCGGTAGCGCTCGTCGGCCTGATGGTGAAGTTCGGCACTCGCCTGGCCGGATTCCTGCCTCGCAGAATCGAGGCGGCATATCATAGGTTCCACGAGGGTACGCTCGGCAGCTTCGAGCAGCTGCCCGCGGTGATGGCGCTCGGCATCGT
>JAAXHY010000050.1 GCA_012270665.1 Dehalococcoidia bacterium | reverse complement strand
GATGAACTCCTCGGCGCGCTCGTACCTGAACTCGTGATCGCTGTGCTCTCCAAGCCGCTCGAAGTCGCCCTGTATCCCCCCGGGCACGACGTTCAGGTCCACGCGGCCTCCGCTGATCTGGTCTAGAGTGCCCGCCATCTGCGCGAACAGCCCCGGCGAGATGAACCCGGGGCGTATCGCGATCAGCATCCGTATTCTGCTCGTCACCGCCAGCAGCGCTGTCGCCATCGTCCACGTCTCGGCGAGCGGGGCTGTCTCCTCAAACAGCCCGTTTGAGAACCGCGTTGGAATCAGGAGCGAATGGTAGCCGCTGTCCTCCGCCGCACGCACCACATCCGACAGGTACTCGAACGACGGCGGCCTTTCTGCCCGCTCCGTTCCTATGTGCTCCCCGTCACCGTCTATGGGAACGAACCAACTGAACTTTGGTTCAGGTCTGCCATTTGCATCAGTCATGGGCGCTCTCCTATCGTCGCCGTCGAAGGTTTAACCTTATGCCAATGGCCACCGGTTCGCCACTGCGAAATGATGCAATCATCCTGAGCAGCCCTGCCGCATCAGGAGGCTGCTGATGCAATTCGCTTTTGAAGGCGATACAGTCACGGGAATCTTAGACATACAAGGTCTCAAGTATTGCAATCAAGCACCGGAATAGAGTTGGCGATAATCATCCTGGCTGACGGCGTCAGGCCCGACGTGTTGAGCGCGCTGTCAGATTCAGGCGAGACCCCAAACATTGGCAGAGCCTTCTATGCTGATGGCTGCAGCTACCGGGGCGTAACCGTCCTGCCCAGCGTCTCGAACGTTGCCTACATCCCCATGCTGACGGGCCAGTACCCCGGTACCGCAAATGTGCCCGGACTCCGCTGGGTGGACAAGTCAAACTTCCGGGCAGGCAAAGTCTACCTCCAGGGTCAGCGCTCTTACTTGGGGCCGACCCACGTCCGCCTGGATGGCGACCTTTCTCTCGACATCGAGACCCTCTTCGAACTGAATCCCGACTCCCTGGGCGTTCGCTGCGACATACGTCGTGGCCTGACCGAGGAAAACAGCAAGTTCTCCCAGTTCGTCTCGATGCCCTTCATGTTCGTCGCCCACTACCTGAGAAGAGGACACTTCGTGGACAGCATCGTCATGTCCCAGACGATCTCATGGCTCTCCCGGACGAACGACCGCCGTTCCAGGTTCGTCTTCCTGC
>JAAXHY010000202.1 GCA_012270665.1 Dehalococcoidia bacterium | reverse complement strand
AACGAATTAATGAGACATAACACTAGGGCGCGAGCTCATCTATACCGCGTTGACGCGACAGCTAGACCGCGTTGTGCTCTTCGTGCAGGGACAGCCCGCCGACATCCGGGCGTATGCGTCACCGAAGTATTCGGAGGTGGGGCGCCGGTACACCAACCTGTTCCAAGCGCCCGACATGCTCGCAGATGTGGATGGCGGGTTTCTGGAGAGGCGGCTCATCCATCGTACTGCTCGAGGTGAGCTTGTACGCTCCATTTCCGAGGTCGTGGTCGCCGACGCACTCCACGCGGAAGGTATCGATTACCACTATGAGAAAGCGTTGCGAGGAAAAGATGGAGTGGAGCGCTATCCTGACTTTACCGCGGAGGATCCCGCAACCGGCGTCACGGTCTATTGGGAGCACCTCGGCATGTTGTCTGATACTGCCTACCTCCGTCGATGGGAGAAGAAGCTCGAGTGGTACCAGACGATGTGTCTGGCTCCCGATGGCCCAGAGAATGCCGAGGGCGAGCGACTCGTGACCTCACAGAACAGAGGGGACGGTGCGATCGACTCTAAGCAGATCCGACAGCAAGTTCGCGAAGTCTTCGAACTATGATGCCCTTGCTGACAACCTCTGATTTATGCTGACGCTTTCTGCGTTTGAGTTGCGCCTCGACGGCGTGCGCCGTCATTACTAGGAATGGAAGTCGTATTTGACCCTGCGTGTCGACGTGAAACCGGAGCTGTTTCGCTGGGCGCGCGAGCGGGCAGGAATAGATCCGGACGCACTGGTGAAGCGGTTTCCCAAGTACCGCGAGTGGGAGAACGGTGAAAACCAGCCGACGTTCAAGCAACTCGAACAACTAGCCAAAGCCACCCATGCGCCTGTCGGTTCCTTCTTCCTTTCTGAGCCACTTCAGGAACCAGTCCCGATACCTGACCTGCGAACTGTCGGCAATCGCTTTGCTGGCCGGCCCAGCGTCGACCTGTTGGACACGGTGTATCTGTGTCAACAGAGGCAAGACTGGTACCGGGAATACGCCCGCATGGAAGGTGAGGATCCGCTCCCCTTCGCAGGCTCGGCCACG
Source organism: Dehalococcoidia bacterium (assembly GCA_012270665.1). The sequence continues at coordinate 86 of JAAXHY010000202.1, read as the reverse complement.
CTGGTGAGCGATGTCGAGTCCACCGCGTCGAGAATGAGGGCCGCTCTGGGTTTCGACCTCGACGAACGCCGCGCGCTGCGCACTTG
>JAAXHY010000136.1 GCA_012270665.1 Dehalococcoidia bacterium | reverse complement strand
ATCTAATAATAACCACATCCAATAACCACATCTTGAGAATACCCAACCATCAGGCGCGGAGCTTACTGAATCATCCGGCGTACTGCCGCCGGCTGAGTAAAAAAGCCCCCCTCCAGAGAAATCGGGAGGGGGGCTTGGTTAATCCGGTTGTCGTTAAGTTTTCATGTCTGTCGTTCCGGTCAGGTTTGCGCTCTCCCCGTCGGGCTGACAGGGGAGAGCGCCCTAGTGTCTAGTTGCCCGGTACGAGGGTGCCGGCCTCTCTGATGAAGACCCAGTAGCCCCTGCCGAACTCAACCATGCCGCTGTCGGTGTCGAGCGCGCTCCACTCATTCTTGATGGTGTCGAAGCCCAGCACTCTGGCGAGGTCAAGACCGTCGTCGAGGCTGTTCAGGTACACGCTCACCGAGATGCTGCCGTCAAATTCGCCGGTCACATCCGTTACCGGAATCAGGTTCCAGCCGGCGTACAGCGGGATCGAAGGCGGCTGTATCGGCGTGCCGGTGCCGTGCGCTCCGCCAGCCAGTCTCGGGATGCTAACTTCCCAATCCTGTATGGCATCGCTCAGGACCCAGTAACCGCGCTGCCCTGTAATCTCCATCAGGTCGCCCTGCCAGTCGCTGTCCAATGTCTCGCGCACTGCAACCATCCATCCGCCAGGTACGACAGGATCGTAGGTGTACACAGTCCGCACTTCAACTCCGGAGCCGAATACCGCGCCGATGCTGCTGTCCGCAGGCTCACCCGGCAGGCTTACCAGGTTCCAGCCCGGGCTAAGGCGCTTCTCGAACGGATCTCTGTCGTTGACCTCGAAGTCGATCTCAAGCGCGTCTTCCAGAGTGTTGCCAGCCTGGTCAACTGCCTGCACCTTCGCTGTGTGGTCGCCGAGAGCAATGTTCTCGATTGCCACCAGGAATGTCTGATCGTCCGTAGTCTTGACGCTGTCCGTCATATCCACGCCGTCCAGCTCGAACATCGTGATTACGACATCGTCGAAGTTGTCCTCGGCGTACTCGCTATTCTCGTTGATGCAGTTCGCGTTAATGTAGTCGTCTTCCTTGTTCCTGCAGTTGTCCGAGTGGTTCTTGGTGAAGTCCAGTTCCACGAAGAGCGGGGACCTGTACTCTACATCCGCCTCGTTATCGGTAACGGCATCTCCGCTCACCCTTACATTGGGCTTCGCAAGGTTGATGTCGCCCTCGAAGAACACTGCGTCGTCCACATT
>JAAXHY010000155.1 GCA_012270665.1 Dehalococcoidia bacterium | reverse complement strand
ATCCAGGCGAATCCGAATGAAAAGATCGCCATGAACGCCTGAAGGAAGATTATCAGCCTGCGTCGGTCAATCCTGTCTCCGAGAACACCGCCCAGCGGGCCAACGACCAGTCCCGGAAGTGTGTTGATCCCTCCAACTCCGATTACCAGGAGCGCAGACGCCTCGGTATCCTGTGTTAGATGCTGCACAAGCCAGCCCAGCGTGAGCAGCTGGAGCCAGTTTGCGGTATTGGCGAAGAAATTGCCGATCCAGAGAAGACGGTAGTCCCTCGACACGACCCACGCGTCGAAAGTTTGAAGCCTGGGCAGGGTCACTCGTCGCGCTATTTGAAGGAACTCCGTCGGGAATCTGGTGGAGAGTATGATACAGATGTTGGCAACTAATTGTCAGTCCGCATGGAAGCTTACAGTGGCGTCGTATTATACTCGGAGGAACCTTGATAACAATAGAAAGGAGTCGGAAGCGTGATTTCCAATAGATTGGAATCTGGCGCCACCAGCCGCGCTCAGGGCTGTTTGCTCGGTCAACTCGCTGGTGACGCCCTCGGCAGTTTGGTAGAGTTTCAGACACCGGAAACCATTGCCCGCAGATACTCCGGCGGCGTCCGCGATCTCGCCAACGGAGGAACTTGGGACACAATCGCCGGACAGCCGACGGACGACTCCGAAATGGCGCTCATGCTGGCGCGCTCGCTGGTAGAGCTAGGAAGATTCGACCCCGACCACGTGAGGCGCGGCTACGTCTTCTGGATGAACTCCGGCCCATTCGACATTGGGAACACCGTGTCCAGTGGCTTACGTGGCTATCCCAATCCTGACAGCCAGGCTAACGGCGCAATGATGCGCGTCAGTCCACTAGGTATATTCGGGGCGAACCATCCCCTCAAAGACGTATCAAAATGGGCGCGACAGGACGCAGAGCTCACGCATATTCACCCCGTATGCGGGGACGCCAACGCGCTGTTCGCAATGGCGATAGCGAACGCGATTCGTACAGGATGCGGCCCCGGCGAACTATATAGCCGGATACGTACATGGGCAGAAGACATGAACGTCTCCCCACCCTTGCTCGACATGATAGAGGCGGCGAACGACGGGCCGCCTTCGGACTTCATCATCAATCAGGGCTGGGTACTCATAGCCTTCCAAAACACTCTCTGGCAGCTTCTCCACGCGCCCAACCTGGAGGAAGGCATCGTGGATACAATCATGCGCGGCGGGGACACCGACACCAACGCCGCCATATGCGGCGCGCTGTTGGGTGCGGTCCATGGGCGGAACGCCGTGCCTGAACGCTGGCTTGAAGCCCTGTTGAAATGCCGACCGGAGGCCGGAAGGCCGGGCGTATTCCAACCGCGTCCGCAAGTATTCTGGCCC
>JAAXHY010000198.1 GCA_012270665.1 Dehalococcoidia bacterium | reverse complement strand
GAACAGCTCCCCGACAATCACGTTGAAGCCTGCCAGATTCACTTTAACCGGGATACCCAGGTCGTTCATCCAGCGTTCGATCCAGATTGCGAAGTTGGCCCTCAGTGGATCGTACCCGGGGCTCGGCGCGATGAGCTTCAATTCCGGCACTTCCGTGCCGTCCGGCATCTTGAGTCCGCTGCCCTGGGTTTCCACAAACAGACCGTCCTCGCTGACCTTCGGCTCCTGTTCGAACGTGAACCCGGCGCTTTTCAGGAGTGCGACGGCCTGCGTCATGCGCTCTGTTCTGTCCAAGCCCTGGCCGTACTTGACCACGTCGGCGTTGTGCCATAAGGCGTTTCCTTCGGGGACCATGGCATACATTGGGATTGCGGCGCCCTGGAGAATGCTCTGCGTCACAAACTCCTTGTCGATGACAGTCGATACCGCCTGTCGGAACTCCTTGTGGCTCATGGGCTCCTTCCGAGTGTTGAAGCCCATGTAGAACATGCCGTTGTCCAGGTTCCTCACGATACTTACGTCCTCGGCGCTGTTGATCCGGTCCTGGAACCCTTTCTCCAGGCCGAGGGGATTGAAGACGTAGTCGACATCTCCGCTGATAAGCGCCAGGATTGCGGCATCCTGGTTGCCGTAGATACTGAACAGTGTTGAGTCCACGTGCGGCCCCTGCTCAAACTCCAGAACTGTGTCGCCCGTGGGCGCGGCGAACAGTGTGCTTCTGTAGCCGAGAATGGGATTGACCTCCACGTACGCTCCGTTGGCATACTGGGTTACCGTCGTACCCTTGAAAGAGTAGTTCGGCGTCGATTCGGTCTCGAAGAACGCGCCAGGCTCCCACTTCTTGAAGTTGAACCCGCCAACTGTCGGCTCTCCCTCTGGTACGTGTGCGAAGAGGGCCTCTACTTGCGCCGCAATGTCCCCAGCCGACTTTATCTCCTCCACAACGCTCGCCCAGTAATGTTCGGCAAGTATCGGCATGAATCCCAGTCCATACTGCCAGACGCTCAGGCCCGGAGTCTGGGCGTTGCCTTCGTCGTCTGCTGCCTTGAAGAACACCTTGAGCGTGTGCGAGTCCAGCGCCTCGACCCTGTCCACGAACGCCGAGTCAACTGCGCTGGCCCACGATGAGGCTAGTTCCAGGTTCATCACCGTGTTAACTGTGAACACGAAGTCGTCCGCATTCAACTCTTCGCCGTCGCTCCACATGATGCCTTGCCGCATCGGTACTTCGACCGTCCAGTACTCTGTCCCGTCGACGGTCTCCTTCATAAGGTCGGCAGGTAGATCGGACGCGACTACGGGCACCCAATCGAACCTCTGGTCCGAGTATCCGTAGAGCGACGCCGAGTGTCCCGCCATCACGTATTGCGTCCACACTGATCCCCCGGGCCCTCCGTAGTAGTTCCAGAAGTTCCTGGTGATCGGCTCCGCGAATATGCCCATCTGGTAGA
>JAAXHY010000044.1 GCA_012270665.1 Dehalococcoidia bacterium | reverse complement strand
ACCCGTTTTCAGGAGTAACAGCACCTGACGAGGTTGGGTTCATACCTGAATTTGGGCTGAAATTCTGACCGAAGTCCGGGGCGTCCCAACGGCCCCGACTAAGATTTTCGCGTTCAACTTCATAGGTTAGATTGATGTAAAGTCCGGTTGCCCTTCGGGTGATACTGAGGGCTTTGAGGCATTTGGAATCGGGAAGTTCGCGCCTGGGTCTGAACCGCAACGTTGGAAGACCCTTCACCTTGACGACGGCCCACCTGCCCCTCTTCTCCCCCACCATTGAAGGAGTGGGATCGGCTATCTCGATAGTCTTCCAGCGTTTGGAGGACCGGAACTTCGGGAATCCGGGCTTCTCTGTTCCGTCCTTCACACGCCTGAAGAACGCCTTGTAAGCGCGGTCGAGGCGCTGGAGCGCGCCCCTGCCGACGCCGACACTCACGCCGCCCCAGAACTCATCCTCGCAGCGGAGCGCCGTGAGCTCCTTGCACTGATCGAAGTAACTGCGTGAGACCCTACGCATACGGTACGCGCTCTGCCGCTCCTCATTGGCGGCGTTATAGAGCCGGGCGCACTGGACAAACGCCTCATCGAGCCTCTGATGCTGTCCCTTCGCGCGCAGGTAAGCGCGTTCCTGGTATGTGACATGAATTGAATCCGACACCTACGCCTCCCTCTCCAAGGTCTTGACAACCTCCTCGTCCGCGACTTTTCGTATCCCTATGGATTCGGTGAAGTCTATGGCGCGGATGCCGAGCGCTCGCGCGTCCTTGGGCGGGGCTTCGGGAGGCCCCCCGCTCCTCACCAGAGTGGAGGCGGTTTCGAGGGCGCGTCTGGAAACCCATCGCCAGCCTTCGGGCAGGCGAACCTCACCTGTCGGACGGCAGAAGTAGATCATGTCTATGTGCTTGTGGAAGCCCTGGACGGGATCGTGGATGTCCTCGACCATTATGGTGTATGGCGGGGTGACTTCCTCGGGGTACGAGAGTCGGAGTTCCGCGCCCGTGTTGAGGACCTCTACCTGGAGGCCGGTTTCTTCCAGAACCTCGCGTTTGACGGCCTGAACGGGGTCTTCGTTGGGCTCGATGTGTCCGCCGGGCGGGAGCCAGGCTTTCACCTTGGGATGCCAATGAAGGGCGACGCAGCCGCGATGGACTACGAATCCGGTGGCGGTGAAGTGGCGGACCAGAGGCGATTCAGCGTCCATTGGATTCACGACTCGGTCCATGCCTGTCATGCACGATAGTCAGCGCAGGGATTCTCACTGGTCAGCCTACTCCGGGGCCAGGTTCGTCTTGCGGCGCCGGCGGGCTGGGATTGACAGTTGGATTCTCGGACCTGATTCGTCGGCCTCTGCGAATCAGGAAGACGATCAACACGGCCAGCGGCGCCCAGAT
>JAAXHY010000072.1 GCA_012270665.1 Dehalococcoidia bacterium | reverse complement strand
CGTGCTCGTAGGCCAGGGCCGCGGCGAAACGCCCGTCTCCGATGTCTTCGAGCGCCCACGTGACACCGTCGGGATTTGGAAACCTTAGCGTACCGAACGCGTCTCCTGCTCGCAGTCCAATTGGGACCTGGAACTGCTGGAAGTCTGTTGCAAGTCCAGTTCCTATTGCCTTGGCCAAGTCTTCCTTGAACGTCCAGAGGCGATAGAAGTGGCGCAGCTTCCGGGAGCCGTTCAGCGCGGCAAGCTCTTCACGCTCATACCGGCCCATGACCGCCTCAATAATCAGATGTAGATTGCGCTGCGGAACGAACTCTTCGATGTCGACGCCGAGCCTTCCAGTACGTGCGAGCGCGATCAGGCCGTGGTCACCGCTGTGGCTGACGTTGAAGGTTATGGCGGCAGTGGGCGTTCCGCCTACTACGGCGTATGGCTTGCCGTATCTTGAAGCGCCGAAGCTAAGTTCGTCGTTCCGGCAACCTAGCTTGCTGCACATCAGCGACCTCAGGGCGGCGCGGCATAGCACAAAGCGACGACGGGGCGTTGGCACATATCTCTGCCAAGCAGCCCGCTCTGTGCGATCAAGCCATTCAAAGGCCTGAAGTTCGCGACGATCGTCAGGAGCGAGGTCGACGTGCGTGACATCGACGGCGCCCCTGCTGACGAACGCACTCCACAGTTCGCCAGCCGTTGACTCCGCCAAGTCAGGGGGGCCTTGAGTAACTGTCGTCAAAGCCGAACCTCCTGACTCATTAGCTGCCCTGAGAGGGCTTCCGGAAGCTATCCGGAGTGGGAGTCTAGGTGCTCTATCAGCTCTCCCAGCGACTTGAACCTGGCACAGTCGTCCAGGCTGAAGCTGACGTTGAACTCTTCGGCAACCAACTTTGCGAATGCGACGAATTCCACTGAGGATACGCCTGAGTCCCTGAGGCTGGAGTCCGGGTCCAATGGCCGTCCGGCTGGGCGTCCTTCAATCTCCAGGTTGTCGTCGACTAGCAGCCTGTCCGAAGATTGC
>JAAXHY010000110.1 GCA_012270665.1 Dehalococcoidia bacterium | reverse complement strand
ATGCCCGGGAAGAAGGCGACCCACCACGCCGAGCCGAGATACTCACGTCCATTCGAAATGTCCGCGCCCCATGAAGGCGTGGGCGGCGGCACTCCCGCGCCCAGGAATGAGAGGATGCTCTCGGACAGAATGGTATTTCCGACCTGAAGGGTGGTTGCTACGACTACTGTGTTGGCGACGGCCGGCCATAGGTGCCTGGCCATGATCCTGGGGGTGGACGCTCCGGCAACTTTCGCGAGCGCGATGTAGTCGAAGTTGCGGACCTGCAATGTCTGGCCGCGCACGAGGCGCGCGATTCCAGCCCATGCGCCAAGCGCCAGCACTCCCGCGACGATGGTAAAACTCTGACCGAGAACAAACACAAGCGCGATTGCGATGAGGATGAACGGCACCGCGCTGAACACGTCTATGATACGCATTATTACCTCATCTACCCAACGCCCAAAGTACCCGGCGACCAGCCCCACCGAGGTCCCGAATATCGTTCCTATGGTGATCGCGATTGCAGCCAGGCTCAATGAGAGACGCGCTCCGTAGATTATCCTGCTCAACAGGTCGCGGCCCAATTGGTCGGCGCCCAGAAGGAAATGATAGATCTGCTGATCTCTTCCCAGAGGGATCCCATTTGTGTTGCAAGGCTGGAATTTGTTGGTGAGTTGACCCTCTTCGCATGGGGGATACCATGGGGGCGCTCCCAGAACCGCGCGAAGCTGATCTTTCTCAGGCTCATAGGGCGCTACCCAGGGAGCGAATAGAGCGCATAGCGCCAATACGATCAATATAAAGAATGGTATCAGCGGCCACCGACGGAATACGTACAGCGTTCGTTGAAGCGCTGACTCTCTCCCCAGCTCGTCGAGTTCGGTGGGCGTCATTGTATGCGCCGGAGTGGTCAATTGCATGTCCTCAGGAGTATCGAATTCTCGGGTCTATCGCCGCATAGAGGAGGTCTATCACAAAGACCACAAGAACATAGGCGACAGTCAGTACCAACACCCCTCCGGTCATCAACGGAAAGTCGTTGTTTATAACCGCGGTATAAACCATCTGTCCCAGCCCGGGCCAGGCAAACACGGTCTCGGTAACGACCGTCCCCCCGATGAAGCCCACCAGGATGAGCGCCGAGAAGGTCAGAGGCGGTATCAGCGCGTTCTTGAAAGCGTGCTTCCACACCACCGCGTTCGCTCCCACGCCCTTCGCCCTGGCCAGCTTGACGAACTCGGAGTCCAACACCTCCAGCATGGA
>JAAXHY010000526.1 GCA_012270665.1 Dehalococcoidia bacterium | reverse complement strand
CAGTGATTTATACGTATGTTCTGAATATATGCCATTATTGTAGCATAGAATGTAGTGTCAGACGAAACCGTGGAATACTTTGAAAGCCCCTGGCAGGGATCGCATCCAGCCTCATAAGGTCGCCGTCCAGTGCGCTATAATGGACGGCAAGACTGGAGAGTTGGAATATGAACACCTTTAGCACCGTCGAAGAGTTGATCCAGATACTGGACGCGAATCCTGAGTTGCTGGAAGCGCTTCGCTCGCGCATACTCACGCAAGAACTTCTGGATCTGCCCCAGGCTCATGCGGGATTCGTGGCGGAGATGCGCGGCTTCGCAGCAAAGATGAACGACTTCGTGGCGACCATGAACGACTTCGTGGAAACGTCCAACCGGAATTTCCAGAGGCTCAGCAACGACTTCGGAAACTTCAGGGGCGCATACGCCCAGGCCGCCGTCGAGAAGAACTCAATCGTCATCGTCATGGATCTGAGCGAGGCCGCGGGCCTGGGTCTCGATGAACTGACTGCCCGAAATCTCAGGCAGAAGGACCTAGTGGGCATGGCCCGCCGCTCGGGCGACACATCAGACCTCAGCCGAGGCGAGTTGCGGAGTTTCTACCAGTCCGACCTTGTCATCGAAGCACTGGACGAAAACGGGGAAGCTCACTACATGGCCGTGGAGGCATCCTATACCTGCAATGGACGGGATGCCACCAGAGCGACAGCGCACGCTCGCCTTTTGAAAAGGTTCACCGGACTGCCCGCGCATCCGGTGGTCGCGGGCGTCCGCAGGGACATGAACATAGAGCCGGAGATAGAGGCCGGAAAGGTGTTCTGGCACCAGATAGACGAGGATCAGCTGAAGCCTTAGCATCGCGCGTAGACCGCAGCCGGATTACACGCGCGGCGGTGATTTGACAGGGGCGCATGAATCTGAGGCACTGCATAGTAGGGCTTCAACGCACATGGAGGACACAGATATGGCGACAGAGAGGCAGACTGTTGATATTGACACTTTCTCGAGAAATTCTGAGGAAGAATCTCTTCCGGCGATTCGACGGGCGATTGCCGCTTTGTCCGAAGAGGACTATCGCGAACTGAAGGCATGGCTAGTCGAACACGACTGGGACAGGTGGGATGAGCAGATCGAAAGAGATTCGGAGAGCGGCGCGCTGGACTTCCTAGCTGATGAAGTCCGTGAGGACAAACGGAACGGCCTGTTGGAAGAACTCTAGCGCCTCGAGCGAATCCCCGCTTCTGGAGATATTTCAACCGACTCTCTGAGTCTGCGCAAGAAGTCGCAAGAGAGAATTTCGAGTTGCTCAAATCGAATCCGAGACACCCATCCTTACGTTTCCGCAAAGTTGGCAGATATTGGTCGGTTCGCGTGGGAAGCGGGCGCAGAGCCTTAGCGGAAGAAGACGGTAATGACCTCGTATGGTTTTGGATAGGTGAACATGACGAATACGAGAGACTCATCAGGTCTTAGCCAATGTCACGTAGCTGTGGAGGTGTCCTATACCTGCAATGGACGGGATACCGCCAGAGCGATAGCGCACGCTCGCCTTTTGAAAAGGT
>JAAXHY010000593.1 GCA_012270665.1 Dehalococcoidia bacterium | reverse complement strand
GTATCTCCGCGCTCCTTCATCTGTGTCTCCTTTCTCCCTCGCCTGTATCTACTTCGCCATTATATACACAACTCAAGACATTTGCCCGCCTACTCCCATAAGAACACAGGCTTGCCCGTTCTGCCCGTATCAAACAGCTTGTACGCCTCGTCCGCCTGGTCGAGGCCGTACCGATGCGTAATCAGCTTTTTCAGCGGCACGTTCCGGTCCACCACGAAGTTCGCCGCCTCCGCCAACCCCGACAGGCTGAACGTCCAAGAACCGTATATCGTAAGCTGCTTGTGAATTATCTGCGCGCTTACGTCGAACGTGGTCAAGTTCCCTTCTCCGACGAAGCACACACGACCCCAGTAGCGCGCTGAGTCCACCGCGTTGATTCGCACATCCGGTATCCCCGTAGCGTCCAGCGTCGCGTCCGCCCCCTCGCCGTCAGTCAGTTCGCGTATGACTGACTCCGCGTCATCCTTCGATGCGTCAATCATCACGTCCGCGCCCAGTTCCGCCGACAGCGCCAGCCTCTCCGGTATGACGTCCACAGCTATCACCCGCGCCCCCATAGCCTTCCCGAACATCATCGCGCTCACGCCCACCGGCCCCTGCCCGAACACTGCCAGCGTATCCACTCCTGAAATCCCCAGTCGCTTCACGGCATGGAACGCAGTCCCAGTTCCGCACGCCACCGCCGCTCCTTCCTCAAAAGAAAGGGCGTCCGGCATCGGTACGCAAGTCGAAGCAGGGCACAGAAGATAGTCCTGGTGTCCACCGTCCGCTGCGCTGCCGTACACCGTGTTTTGGACCAGGCACATCTGCGTGTATCCGATGCGGCACATCGAGCAGGTATTGCACCCTGTGTAGTGGTGCATCATCACGCGGTCTCCGACTTTGACGGAATCCACGTTTGCCCCGACTTCAGCGACAACTCCGCATGGTTCGTGTCCCGCCACGAACAGAGTAGGCCCAAGTCTTTCCGGCGACATCCTGTATCTCGTCAGGTCGCTGCCGCACAGTCCAGACGCCATCATCTTCAGCACGATGTCCCCGGGTCCGGGTTCCGGTTTGCCCAGTTCTCTTACTTCAAGATTTCGGTTTCCGGTGAAAACGACACCTCTCATGTCATGTCCTCCCCAAGTTCCCCTTGATAGGCGCTTATGCTACAATTCGCCCCGTCAACTAGCAAGCCTGCGCGACCTGTCGCGCAATGCCCGCCGGAGGTTTTCGTATGCGGCCCATCATGGACGTAGCAGAGGATTTGGGACTCAGCTCCGACTCGGTCATCCCCTACGG
>JAAXHY010000218.1 GCA_012270665.1 Dehalococcoidia bacterium | reverse complement strand
GAAGTAGTCGGCCCATATGAAGTTCTGCAAGAACATCATTCCGCCGATTCCCAGTCCGAATATCGCCATGGATGCGAACATGATAAGAAGGTTGTCGGCGTAGATTGTCAGTACGCTTGCTGCGGCGAGTACCATGAAGCCTGTCGCACCGAGAGTGCGTGCCGGGACATACTTGACAAGCATCCCGAACGTGAACGTCGCCGCACCGGCGCATACGGCGTCGAACGCGGTGGCGAACGCAATCACGGTCGGATCGAGGCCCTTGTCCATGAAGTCCGCTATTCTGTGCAACGCGACAGTGCCAATGGCCAGCGAGACCGAGCTGAATACCAAGACCAGCTTCCATAGAGTGATGGTGCGGACAGCTTCGGGCAGGCTCCATGAGGCCTCAGCCTGCACATCTCTTCGGGCATCTAGGTCGTGTTCAGCGGAGTCCTGGTCAATGGCGTCGTCGGGCAGCAGCCCCATGTCCTCTGGCTGTCGGCGAACAAATATGGCAGCAAGCGGTACGATCACTCCCACACCTAGTGTGGCCAAAACTATCCAGGCGATGTCCCATCCAACCGTAGCTATGAGGTACTGCGTCAGTGGTATGAACAACACCGCGCCGACTGGGATACCGAGAGACATGAACGCAATGGCCTTGCCGCGATCTAAGACGAACCACTTGAGCACCGGCACTGACGTGACCAGCGCGCCCGGGCCACTCATCCCGACGAGCCCCATGATGGCGAACAGAAGAACGAGATGCCAGGCATCGCTGATGAATGCGAGTCCCACCATCGAGAGGCCGGTCATCAAGGCGGCCGTGGGCAGCATGACCCGCGCGCCGTATCTATCGAGAAGCCAACCGACTGGAGGACTGGTCACGGAACTCGCACCCTGTCGGGCAGTGTGTGCCCATCCGAACGCTGCGCGTCCAATGCCGAGGTCGTCTCCCATAGGCTTGATGAACAGGCCGAAATTGAGCGACCCCATTGCCATGCTGACCGCGCCGGATACGGCCATAACCCAGACAATCACCCAGCCATAGAAAAACCGGCGCGGTCTGTCTTCCAAGGACCATCGACACCTGTTGGCTATCTTCTAGAAGGGTAACAGGTGTTGCGGAGGCGACGGGAAATGCTCCGGCAATGCGGGGTGACTCGGGGCAAGTCCGGTACTCGTCGGTGTAACATAGCTAGTGGCTCAAAACGTCAGGGGCAGGAGGTAGCTGCTTGGTAAGCGAGGACGTTCTCTATCCGGACCTGGACACGCCGGCGATCTTGGTCGATATTGACAAGCTCCAGACAAACATCGACGCCATGGCCAGCATGGCTGCCGAGGCGGGGATAAAGCTCCGACCCCACACGAAGGTGCACAAGGGGACGTACATCTCGGAGCTGCAGATAGCCGCCGGGGCGATCGGCGTCTCTGTCTCTAAGCTGGGGGAGGCGGCCGTCTACGCAGATGCTGGCCAGTCGGACATAATGGTCGTCCATCCCTTTTATGGTCACCACAAGCTAAAGG
>JAAXHY010000581.1 GCA_012270665.1 Dehalococcoidia bacterium | reverse complement strand
ATCTACATCCGTGGTGATGACGCCGGGAGGCGCCTGGGTCGCGCGCGGCTTGTTGACGTCCCTTACCAGTACTCCTATTAGTTCGATGGGGCATCCCACCATGTCGCTCAGGTGAGACCGCTTGCGCTGTATGATGTCCGCCACACCGCCGCCAACGACACCCATTCCCATCAGGGCTATTCCGACTGTGTCTTTGCTCAAGGCGCTGACCTTCCTATTCGGGTTTTCGGTATTCAGGTTACTATTGCGGCGCAAGCAAACGCAAAGGAAATTCCCGGGAATGTGGGATTGGCGGGTGAAGGAGCGACCAATTCGCCGGGAGACGAGACCTAGCGACCGGTCATCAAGCCCTGCAACGGATTATTGGAAGTGGGCGTCGGAGTGGTACTCGCGCTCACGCGAAGCTGCTCGACGAACCATGCGTAGATGTCGGAGTTGAACGTGGCGTAGATGTCATGGTTCTGTCGCTCGTCGTTCACCCACTCCTGGAGCGCTCGGGTCTTGAGTTGTTCCCTGTTGATCCGGCTTATCTCCAGAACCTCTTCGCGCTGTGATACTACGAAGAAGAACGACATCTGGGGATTTTGCACGTTTGGCGTGGGTTCGGACATCTCTCCGACTTCCAAGTCCCAGAAATCGTGTTCGTAGTCCTCGACTATGCCGAGCGGCACCCAGCCCATGTCTCCCCTGGATCGGGCTGTGTCGGGGTCCCGTGAAAATTCGCGGGCTATCGCCCGTACCGTGTCGCGGATGTGTTCGGGGCTCCTGTCGTCGCCCAGCAGGTCCGCGTACTTGGTCTGCATGATGTCTATTTCGTCCTGATAGCTCATCGCTATGCGATGCAGATAAACCTGCTCGGCGAAGACCGGGATCTGGTCGCCCACGAACTGTCGGAACTTCTCGCGAAGTATTGCCTTCCTGACGAGGTCGCGGTGTTCGCTCTCGCTGACCTGGGCGGAGTTTAGGAATTGACGGTAGCGTTCGTGGTATTCACGCTCTATTTGCGCGGCCGACTTGCCCTGCGCCTCGGATGCGGAGGGCGCCATGGAGTTGCGTATATTGTTGTCAATCTCCTCGCGGGATACGGATATTCCCTCGGTGGGAGCGACCTGGGCTATGACCTCATTTTCGACGATGAGCTGCAACGCCTGGAATATGTCGTCCGTTGATCTGAGCGTCTGCTGCGAATTGTCCAACTCCAGGGCCTTCTGCCTAATTCGGAGGAGCTTGACCATGTCTCCGCGGGTGTAACTCACATCGTCCACGCGCACGATGAGCTGCTGCGGAGGAAAGACGAAGATGATCACGTACCCGGCGACGACTATCCCGGTTATGGCCAGGAGCAGCACGCCGATAATGATAAGCGCAAGACGGTTGCGACGGCGCTCTTCGGGAGATCTCTCAGACGCAATTCTGCGCCTGTCCGACCTTACCGTTCGTCGCGTTGGCGATTGGCGGGCTTCATCAACCACTATTCAACCTCGGAGCGCGCGTCTTTCACAGGTCGCAAAGTCGAACAGGTCTCCGCGCATTGGAGTCGGGCCTACCTGGACCATCGCATTGGAGGGCCCGCGTGGTCGGGACTGAATGGAATCAGCGCAAGGTGCCTAGCCCGCTTGATCGCGGTGGACATCGCGCGCTGGTGCTTGGCGCAGACGCCGGTCTTGCGGCGGGACTCTATCTTCCACCTGTCGGTCATGTACCTGCGAAAGCGGTCAGTGTCCTTGTAGTCTATGTAATCGATATGGTCAACGCAGAAGCCGCAAATCTTTCTGCGGCTGTAGTAGCGCGGCCTGCCTCGTCGGAATCCACCCGGTCTGCCGCCCGGTCTCCCGCCGGGCCTGCCTCC
>JAAXHY010000007.1 GCA_012270665.1 Dehalococcoidia bacterium | reverse complement strand
CTTCGGTGAACTCCCGCGGCGAAAGTTCGCTGCCTCCGAGACGCAAGATTATGTCCTGTACGCCGGGCTTCCCGAGATCGCCGAGATGCTGCACCGCGAAGTTGATGCGCTCGTTAAGCGTGCCGCCATCTATCCACTCCTTGCCGGTGTGCCAGCCTTCCACCGTCGGCGGATTGAGGAGCATCTGTCCCATCAGTGTGGTGGCCTGCGTGAAGGCGGTCATCTGCGGCTGGGGTATGTCACCCAGCGATCCGCCCAGCTTGAGCACACCCGCGACAAGCTCGGTCGGACTCTTGACCTTCTTGAACATCGCGTCCTTGAAGAAGTCCGAGTTGAACAGCGTTCGCATTATGTGTCTCATGTCGCCGTCGCTGTCGAAGTACGCCTTGACCAGCGTGTCTATCGCGTCAGGATCCTGCGGTGGTTCGACCGACCACGCGGGCACCTGCGGCTCGTCCGCGACGAAGTAGTTGTACAGATGCCTGGAGATGAAGCGCGCCGTCGCCTCCTGCCGCACGATTATGTCTATGATGTCCTCGCCGTCGAAGTTGCCGGTGTGGCCGAGGAACGTCTTCTCTTCGTAATCATGCTCCGCGGGTCTGAATACGAACCTGGACGGGTAGTGTCCCTGTGGGTAGATCGGGATCGGCTGGGTGAACGTCCATCCGGTGAACGCGCGGGAGGCGTTCTTTATGTCGTCCTCGCTGTAGTTTCCGACGCCCATCGAGAAGAGTTCGAGCAGTTCGCGCCCGTAGTTCTCGTTCGGCTCGCCGTTGCGGTTCTCGTTGTTGTCGAGCCAGAAGATCATCGCCGGGTCCTTGGACAGCTCGACGAGCAGCGCGCGGAAGTCTCCCAGGCCGTATTTACGGAACATCTGTATCTGTCCCACCATGGAGGGGGGATGCTCCACTTTGCTGGCGCCGGTGGCGAATACGTGGTGCCAGAAGAGCGCCATCTTCTCGACGAGCGGGCGCTTGCTGACGACCATCCTGTACATCCATGTTCCGGCCCAGATGACCTGGTTCTCGCCGTCAACGTAGCGAACGATTACGTCCTCGTCGAGGGGAGGGCAGCGCTCCGGGTCCACAAGATCCTCGACCGCCTCCTCGTATCCCCTAGCGACATATTCCTCTAACTCTTCTCTCGTCGCTCCGAACCCCGCTCTCCTGAACAGGTGGGCCATCAGTGCGAGTTCGCTGCTGGACATCACGCTCTCCTTTCAGCCGTCAAAATCCGGCGCCGACACAAGTCGAGATATTCAGTATTCTACATTCCGCAACTATACTACCGACGGTTTCGACTTTCAACAGGCGCATTGGGGTTTCCTGTCGGTTATCGGCAGTCGGTGGTCAGTTGTCGGTCTTGGGTGGCCGGAGCGCGGGGTCTTGGCGAGGTCGGCGGGCGGTGTGGCATATATCGTAGTCTATAGATACGCGGGAAAGCGCTGGTCGTCAGCTGGGAGAGTCGCAGGGTCGGGCTGGGACGGTTTTCATCCAGAGTCGCCCAGAGATTTCCCAGCGTTGAAGCTACGAAAAGATTCGCTCGCTGTCTGTTCGCCTGCGCTATAAACAGTGATTTATAGGTATGTTCTGAATCCATGCCATTATTGTAGCATAGAATGAAGTAGCAGACGAACCGGGACAGACTTTGCAAAAGACCCTGTGAGTCCATCTCACACTCTTGAAGATCTGCCCAGTGTGGCATACAA
>JAAXHY010000338.1 GCA_012270665.1 Dehalococcoidia bacterium | reverse complement strand
TGTGACCCTCCCAGTTAACGCCCAGCACTTTCCCGCGTATCTATAAACTATGATATATGTAGCATCGTCCCCGACCTTGCGAAGGCCCTGGCTCGGTTGTTGCTGGTCTTGATTAGCTGAAACAGCATCAATTAGAATCCGTAGGATTTCGTTCGATGCCTCATTGAATCTACGGGGGGCCTCTTGTACGTAAGTGCTATCGAATCCGATTCGTTGGACTCGAAATATCTGAACAGGACGTCGTAACAGCATGATAGAAGTCAACGACGTAACAAAATACTTTGGAAACTTCCCCGCGATAACCGACATCAATTTCCGAGTCGAGCGGGGTGAGGTTGTCGGCTTCCTCGGACCGAACGGAGCCGGGAAGTCCACGACGATGAGGATAATAACGGGATTCATACCGCCCACGAGCGGCGCCGCTTCAGTCGCGGGCTATGACATAGTGAACGAATCGCTCGAGGCGCGAAAACATATCGGGTACCTGCCGGAGACCGTTCCTCTCTACACAGAGATGACTGTCCGCGAATACCTCGACTACATGGGTCGGCTGCGCGGCATGACGTCGGACAGGGTCCGCGTCCGCATAGATGACGTCATCGAGATTTGTCACCTCGAAGACTACTACGTCTCCATAATAGGCAAGCTGTCGAAGGGCTTCAGACAGAGACTTGGAATAGCCCAAGCGATTCTCCACGAGCCGGACGTGCTGGTATTGGATGAGCCGACTATCGGCATTGACCCGATTCAGGTGGTCGAAACCCGTCAACTCATAAAGGACCTTGGCGGAGACCACACACTGATAGTCAGCACGCACATCCTCCCCGAAGTCAGCCAGCTCTGCGAGCGCGTGATCGTCATAAACGAAGGTCAGATAGTCGCGACCGACGACCCTGAGAATCTCGCAAAGCGCCTCCTCGGCAGGGAGCGGGTGGACTTGCAGATCAAGGGACCCCAGCAGGAAGTGATCGTGACGCTCGAGAGCGTGGAAGGCGTGGAGGATGTCCGCCGTATCAACATAGAGCGTGGAGCCATTCCGCAGTACCGGGTCGAATCCGAATCGGGCATAGAGATCAGGGCGACGCTCGCCCAGAAAGTAATCGAGAGTGGATGGGAACTTCACAGGCTGGAAGCTGTCACCATGTCTCTGGAAGAGATTTTCCTCAAACTCACCACCGAGGACGAAGAGTGAACACATTTCACATAGCCTTGAAAGAGAGCAAGCTGTATTTCGCGACGCCCGCGGCCTATATAGTCGGGGCAATGTTTCTGGCGCTCACAGGCGTATTCTTCGTATTCGACATCACCGCTCCTTTCGCCGAGGCCAGTGTTCGGGGAATAGTTGATTGGGCCAGCTTCTTCATCATATTCCTCGCTCCGCTTCTTACCATGAAACTTCTTGCAGAGGAACAGAAGCTGGGTACTCTCGAGCTCCTGCTAACGTCTCCTGTCAGAGACTGGGAAGTGGTTATCGGAAAGTACATCGCCAGCCTTCTCATACTGCTGGCGATCGTTAGCGTTACTCTTTACTACGTGCTCCTTCTCTATGTGTTTGGCGAGCCGGACACGGGGCCGATTCTGAGCGGCTACCTGGGACTGATCCTGTATGGCGCGGCCGCTCTTGGCATAGGTATGCTCGGTTCTTCGATTTCGAGCAACCAGATAGTATCCGCAGTCGTTGGGATCGCTATCCTACTCATGCTCTCGTACGTACACCTCATAGGGGGAATAGTAACGGGATTGGCTTCGTCCATACTCGATGGCATGTCAATGAACGAACACATACAGGACTTCAGTCGAGGTGTGATTGATACATCGAGCGTGGTCTTCTTCCTCTCTCTGGCCGCGGTCTTCATCTTCCTGACAATTCGAACTCTGGAAACGCGCAGGTGGCGATAATTGGCAAGGCAGTCTGACAGAAGAGTGGCCCTGAGCCTCGATCTCTTAGAATCTCTCAAATCAACGGGTTTCTGGAGCGCGATTGGCGCGGTCGTCGGCGTGATTGCCACCGTCGCCGGAATCATCGTCTTCCTCACGGTGGATGAACTCGGAAATTTCGCGGTCTCAGTCCTGATAATAGGACTGGCGCTGCTGTTCATAGCCCTGGTCCTGTCCCCTCGCGCCATCGCGGTTTTCATGGCGGG
>JAAXHY010000092.1 GCA_012270665.1 Dehalococcoidia bacterium | reverse complement strand
ATCACGCCTGGCAGCGGACCCGGCCACCTCGCGCTGTTCGGTTACGACCCGCTCAAGTACGTAATCGGAAGGGGAACTCTCGAAGCGCTGGGTATCGGAATTGACCTCGGCCCCGACGACATCGCGGTCCGCTGCAATTTCTGCACTCTGGATTCTGACGGTGTCCTGACCGACCGCAGGGCAGGGCGGATACCCACATCAGAGTCCGCGCCCCTGGTCGAACAGCTATCCAACATCACTGTTCCCGGCATTCAGATAATGGTCAGGCCCGTTCAGGACTACCGTTTCGTCGTCGTCATTAGGGGAGATGGACTGGGAGGGGACGTGACCGACACCGATCCCCAGAGAGTTGGTTATGAGCCGCTGGTCCCCGTCGGCAGATCCGACGACGCCCGGCGTACTGCGCGCAAGGCCGCCCAGTTCATCGAGGCCGCCCGCGACATCCTCGGAAGCCGAGACACCGCCAACATGATTCTCATGCGTGGCTTCTCCATGCGCCCCGAATGGCCCCCGTTCGGCGAGGCGTACAGTCTCGACCCGGGCGCCGTCGCCGCCTACCCCATGTACCGCGGCATAGCGAGTCTGCTCGGGATGAACGTCATCCCCACCGGACATGACTTCGACGCCGAACTCGATACGCTCTCTGACCACTTCGACGATCACGACTTCTTCTTCCTCCACTACAAGCCCGCTGATGCCGCGGGGGAGGACGGCGATTTCGACGCCAAGGTAAAGACGCTCGAAGAGCTGGACAAGCGCATCCCTCGCCTGTTGGATATGCGAGCCGATGTAGTCGCCGTCGCCGGTGATCATTCCACGCCTTCGACATTGGCTGCCCATAGCTGGCACCCCGTTCCCCTTATGATAAATTCGCAGACTACCAATGAAGGACTGGGTTCCCCAGGATTCAATGAGCGCGATTGTCACTCCGGTTACCTGGGTAGCCTCCCTGCGACCGCGCTCCCATTGCTTCTCTTGGCCCACGCAGGCAAACTGGATAAGTTCGGCGCTTAGGATGTCAAATACACAGATAAAGATATAAGGATATTATATAATGAACGAATTGACAATCATCGGTAACTGGAAGATGAACATAGCTCCTGGACATGATTATATATTGGGATATTACATATCTAAGCTTGTCTCAGGTGAAGATATGTGCAATATAGTAATATGTCCTTCATATATTTCGCTCGACCAAGTGGCGCGGGCTGTCGCCGGATCGAGAGTCCGTATTGGCGCTCAGGATGTTTACCCCGGGTCTTTTGGCGCGTTCACCGGAGAGATTTCTCCCGCCATGCTTGCCGGACTGGTCGAATTCGTCATCGTCGGCCACTCCGAGCGCCGAGCGCTGTTCGCAGAGTCCGATGAGTTCATCGCAAGAAAGGTCTCCACCTCCATCGAATTCGGACTGAGACCCATCCTCTGTGTCGGCGAATCCCTCGAAGACCGCCGAGCGGGTAGGGCGGAAAGTGTCGTGAGTTCGCAGCTCCTCGCCTGTCTCGTGGGTGTGACGGATGTATCCCCGCTGCTGGTAGCTTATGAACCTGTCTGGGCAATCGGAACAGG
>JAAXHY010000245.1 GCA_012270665.1 Dehalococcoidia bacterium | reverse complement strand
GATATAGACATTCTGGTGGACGTGAACGGGGCGTACTCAGTACACCAGTCCATGTACATCGGGGCCGCGCTGGAAGACCTGGGCGTGTTCCACTTCGAGGAGCCGCGTCCGGCGCAGGACCTGGAGGGCCTGGCGCGGATCGCGGATGCGCTGACGATCCCGATAGCGTCGGGGGAGATGATCTACACTCACCACGAGTACCGCGATCTGATTACGAAGGGAAGAGTGGACATCATCCAGCCGGACATCGTGAAGGTTCCGGGGTTTACGGAGTTCATGAAGATAGACGCGCTGGCGTCGGCGTTCAATATACCCATCACGGTGCACAATACCCAGCCGATACTGAGCACGGTCGCGCACCTGCATTTCTGCGCTGCGAGTTCGATGGTCCCATATTCCCAGGAGTACAATATCGAGCCGATTTCGATACGGGACGAGTGGCCGATACTGAAGGAGCCGCTGGAGGTGGTTGACGGGTATATAGCCGTGCCGGAGGGGCCCGGGCTGGGGGTTGAGCTGGATGATGAGATGGTGGAGCGGCTGTCGGTCTAAACGATGAATTCGACAGGATCGCCAGTGAGGTACTCTGAATGAAGACGACGATACAAAGATTCACTGTCATATTGTTTCCTGACGAAGATGGATATACTGTCATCGTCCCGAATTATCCCGAAGTAACAACCTGGGGGAAGACGCCTGGAGAGGCGTTTGAGATGGCGCAGGAATGTCTGGAACTGGTTCTCGAGGTCCACGCGGAGACGCACAGGGATCAGGTTCTTCCAGGTATGGACGCTTCGCATGTCGTCGTGGGAACGATAGAGGCGGAGGTTCCTGAGGTCCTGATGAGTGAGATACGGGAGCATGAGGCGGAGATGTCGCGGAAGAAGCCGGAGGAGGAGCGACAGAGGAAGTTGAGACGGGAGGAGCGGGAGAAGGAGGCGATGGTTGCGCTGGCGAAGGAGGGCGCGCGGTAAGATTGCCTGGTTGGTCGTTGTACTGGATTTTGGCTATGTGATATTCTATGAATGCCGTCGGAGGTTCGTCTCCGGTTGTGTCGCTTACCGCTGAATATGGCGGTCGGACGCGCGGCATTCATCTATGGTCTCAGCGTTTGGGAGGATGTATTTGGCATATGTAAGTTTGAGGGAAGGCGAAGACCCGGAAGCTCTTTTGAAGCGGTTCCAGACATCAATGCAGCGTTCGGGGATACTTAGAGAACTTCGCAACCGGCGATTCTTCCGGTCGAAGGGCGAGCAGGCGAGGCTGGACAAGCAGCGCAGCCTGCGACGAATCCGACGCCGACGCCGACGCTAGCGCAAAATCCATATATTTTCTGACTTTTAGCAGACCTCCGCGAACTTCGGAGCGATGGCGGCGAGCCTGATCAGGCCCCCGTCCGCGCGACCGTGAGGGCGCATCGCGGGCGTCTGCTTATTTCTTTTGCGTATCCTGTGAGGTGTATGTGATATGAATCTGGAACGCAGACTCCGAACGCAGTGGACGGAGGCGGCGCAGGATTGGATCGGACAGGACCAGGCGGTGCGGACGGGTATGCTGGACTCGTGGATGCTGGACGCTCTTGGGGATGTGCGGGGGAGGCGTGCGCTGGACATCGGGTGCGGCGAGGGGCGGTTCTCGCGTCTGCTGGCCGGGCTTGGG
>JAAXHY010000519.1 GCA_012270665.1 Dehalococcoidia bacterium | reverse complement strand
ATCCAGGTTCCGAAGACACTTATCGTAGTGCCCTCTATTGGGAGAGACAGTTACGTGAAAAATGCAATCGTTTATCTGAAAATCACCTTGTTCGTCGGTTTGCTCGTCAGCTGCGCTGGCCGCCGAATTTCTTATCTTATATTCAGGAAACCGCAACGCAAGCTTCGCTCCAACCATGTACTCCGCAACTTCACCAGCTTTGTTTCGGTTTCGGGCAGCTTCTATAATCTGACTCACTATCTCACGCGACGTAATGTCCCGACGGTAATCAAAAGTAATCTTTCCCGCGTTTAATATGTCCTTGGCCCTATCAGCCAAAAACGCCTGCATAAGACCGATTTCATAGTTCCTATCCTCGGTTGTAAGGCTTCCAAGACCGGCGTAGTCCAATGCTTTCATGAATGGCTCCAGATTTCTCATGAGCCCACGATTCGTTCTTCCTCCTTCTCTCAGCAAGACGCGCTCTTCTCCGTATCGGTTCAGAATTCGCTGGACGTTTGGCCCTGTCGCATTCCGCAGTTGATCGCTGTTCGCTGCCCTATGCGCTCTTATATCAGGATCGAAGTCAGATCGCAGGTTTTCAAGGATAATCAGACCTCCCGCTATATTGCCACGTGTCTGAGATCTTGGTCGAAAGGCTTCCCACCATGTCCTGACTACTTCCTCAAAAGCGGATTCTGAAGCCATTTTCTAACTACTCCAGCCCTAGCGCCCTGTTTAGGTTTGCGTAGCGCGCCGGGTTGAGGTCGCGGTTGGCGAAGCCCGAGAAATCAGGCGGGTAGCGGTGAGCGCGGAAGGTAGCGTTACTGGGATTGCGACCTTCACGGTCTGGCTCGAAGAACGGATTGATGTATTCCCACACTATGTCGCCATCCTGCGTTATTTCGAATATACGACCGTGCGCGCCCTCGCATATCAGAGTGTTCCCGTTTGGAAAGCGGTCTGCGCCGCTGATGTATGAACTGTAGAACGAGACCGGCGGCCTGCCCTGGTACGTCCACTCGATTTCGCCGCTCTCCGGGTTGACTTCTATGACACGCGAGCCGCGTCCACCGCCACCCCTGGAGTGGGCGGCGTTGTCGAAGATCATGATGTTGCCGCTGTCGAGTTGGGTTGCGTTGTGCTGGTGACTGATCTCGCCGGGGCCCCACTTCCACGTAGCCTCGCCCGTCTCGCGGGAGAATATGGCGACAGTGTCCGTCTGCCGGTAGCTCACCAGGAAGTCGCCGTCTCTGGCGCTGGACAGCGCGTTGGCGTGCGTCCACTCGCGCCGTCCTTCGAGCGGGCAAATCACGTCCTCCTCGAAACTCAGGTTCTCCCATGTGCGCCACTCGGCGACCGTCTCACCGTCCGGCGACACCTCCCGGATTGTGTCGCCCAGGATATTTATCGGGTCTTCGGGAGTCCGGTAACCACCCCTGACCCGCGTGGAGAGATCCGCGGGCATCGGTTCCCAGCAGAGATAGATCGTGTTGCCGTTGAGTAGGCGCTCGTAGTCGTGGTGCAGAGCCGGATCGTTGTATTCCCAGACCTTCACGCCATCCCAGTCAAGCTCTACCAGCGAGGCGGAACCGCCGCCCAGCCCGCGCGTCTCTTCGTAATCGGGATCGGGCGAGGTTCGTATGAGAAGATTCCCGTTGAGCAGAACCTTGCCGTATGCGATGCCTCCGTGATACTCCCACCTGTGGCAGATACGGCCCTCCATGTCCACGAGGACCGCGAAGTCGGCAGTGTTGGACGACACCAAGGTGTAGCCCTTGTACGAGAGCATCGGGGAGTAATAGATAAGCCCGACCGGGTGATGTATAGACCAGCCCATGACGTATGCTTTCCTTACTTCTGTCTTAGAGTGTCAGTGGCGTATCTTGCAGGTTAGCCCACTCGCCCATCGAGCCGTCGTAGTTGCGGGTCCTGTCGTAGCCCAGAAGCCTCAGAGTGAATACTCCGTGCGCCGCACGGATACCTCCCTGTCAATAGGTTATGACGTTCTTGTCGGGAGTCACCCCCAGCGCGGAGAGCATCTCATTGAGTTCCGACGCCGGCTTGAACAGTCGG
>JAAXHY010000190.1 GCA_012270665.1 Dehalococcoidia bacterium | reverse complement strand
CAGATAGCGGTGGACTTCTGGGACGACATTGGTGTGAAGGTCACACTCGACCTGGTGGATAGCCCTGTCATACAGAGCCGTCTGTTCGAGAAGCAGTATGACTTCATGTTCAACGCCTTGGTCGCGAGGCCGAACGCGCTGAACGACTTCAGGGCCGGACACCAGTGGAACAGGGCCAACCTGAACGATCCCGAATGGCACGCCATGTGGGAGGACGTTCTGGCCGCGACCGAATCTGACGAGCAGATAGCCCGAATCAAGGCGGCCAACACTGGCTTCCTGGAACTGGCTCCTGTAATCCAGATACCCGCGGGCTTCGGTGGTGACTACTGGCAGCCCTGGGTGCAGAACCACAACGGCGAGAGAATTCTTGCCTTCGTGGACTTCTCCACCAAGTGGGCCTACGTCTGGCTTGATCGCGATATGAGAGAGTCCAGGACGGGCTTCCGGTAGGCCGTAACTCAAACGTCTAGCAAGTAGGACGACTAGCTAAGCGGGGTGTGGCGATTATGTCTCCACACCCCGTTTGTAATTCCAGCCCGCAGTAAGCTGTATATGCCTCATGCTTAGGATTCGAGCCGACGCCGGAAACTTCCCACACTATCTCTACGACAGCGGCCTGAAGAAACGCCGACTCGTGGGGTTAGCGCTTATTGGCGTTATGCTGGCGCTGTTCCTGGCATTCAATCGAGTGCCCAAGCTGGACACGGTGCAGGCCGATCTCGCGGTGGCGACGTCGCCAGTCGCGGAGTGTTTTCAGGGGTTCTGCATCGAAGGGCCGCCTGAGAAGTCTTTCATGTCTCGATGGTGGGAATTCTCTCTTACCTATCTTCAGCTCGTTACCGTGGGAATGGTCTTCGCCTTCCTAGTTGCGGGAGCAACCGAGGCGTTCATCTTCCCTAAGTCTGCGGACTGGAGGTTGACTGGTACTGGCATCAAGGGTTCTCTCAAAGGTCTGATAGAGGGACCCGCCATGAACCTCTGTTCAGCTTGTATCGTGCCGGTGGCCTCAGCCTTTAGAAGGAGGGGGTCAGGCATCGAGACAACCTTGGCTATCACTCAGGGTTCAGCGACGTTCAATCTGCCCGCGCTGATCATGGCTGCCATGGTTTTCGCGCCGCTGATTGGTGGGACCCGCATCGCAGTAAGTCTCGTCGGCGTACTTTTGATTGGTCCTCTGGTCGCGAAGGTTCTGAAACAGGATGATGGCGGCCTCTTCGACCTGCCTTACGCTCCTACTACCCCGGACATGGCCGGGTGGCGGGAGGCGATAGAGGAGGGCTTCAAAGAGTGGGCCAAGATCACAGCTGGGCATGTGATACGCCTGGCCCCCGTAATGGTTCTGGCGGGATTCGCGAGCGGATTCGCGATTCAGTGGCTCAGCCCCCAGACTGTGACCACCTGGCTCGGCGACGACATTCTGGGCGTGGTGATAGCGGCGACAATCGGAATTGCCATCAATGTCCCACTGCTGTTCGAGATTCCTCTCGTGGCCGTACTCTTGATGGCTGGAATGGGGACGGCGCCGGCGGCGGCGCTGCTGTTTACGGCGGCGGCGGCGGGGCCAATCACGTTCTGGGGTCTGTCCAAAGTCATGCCGAGGAGAGCGATTGCCGCGTTTGGCGGAAGCACATGGCTCTTGGGAATAGGGGGAGGCTTAGCTACGCTGCTTCTCGTGTCACTTGGCAATGGACCGGACTTTGGCCTGCGCGCCGACTATGGAACCTCGACACGTTATACACCCCCGGTTGCAGTCAGTGTCTCGGAAACCAGCAAAGTCTGGGAGACCTCCATGAAGTTCACGGACGTCACTCTGGATTCAGGCATCGCTCATACTCACACAGCCCCGGAACCCCTGCTGGATAATACAGAGCCGAGGGATATGGTAGGAGGGGCGGTAGCGGAAGATTTCGACGGCGACGGTTGGCTAGACCTGCTCGTCCTGCGCGGTGGCGAAGCGCCCAGCGTACTGTATATGAACCGGGGAGATGGCACTTTCTCAGAAGAGGCTGCGCTGAGAGGCGCCGACCTTCCGACGAGGTATGGAGTGGCCGCGGCGGCGGCGGACTACGATAACGATGGCGACATAGACATAGTGGTCTCTGCACAGCAAGCGCCTCACTATCTGCTTATCAACGATGGGTCAGGACACTTCAGCGTCAGCGACACCATGTTGACACAGCCCGCGATGTTTGCCACCAGCCCAAGCTGGGGAGACGTGGACAATGACGGAGATCTCGAACTGGCCCTGGGTGAGTGGAACCCTGAAACAGCCAAGAATTATGACGCAGCGACGAAGGCCGATAACGACCTCCCTGAAGTTGCGAACGAGAATCCCTTGATCGGGAGAGATGACCTGCCTCCTCTGTTCGTTTATGGCAACGATGGACAGGGGAGACTGGAACCTTACGAATTTCGCGCTGCGCCGGCGATTGACCTGTGGGTATTCGCTCCGAGATTCGCGGACCTGGACGATGACGGCCTGACCGATCTGGCGGTCGTGTCAGACTACGGGATGTCTCGCATCTACTGGAATGTGGGCAAGGGTATGTTCCAATTGGACAGGAGCGCTTCGCCCACATTCACAGACGAGAACGGCATGGGTTCGGCAATCGGAGATTATGACAACGACGGTGACCTGGACTGGTTCGTGTCCAGCATATTCGGACAGGACAATCCCGATAAAGGAATGTTTGGAGGTACGGGGAACCGATTCTATCGGAATGAGTCAGAAATGCGGTTCGCCGACCTGAGCGCGGAAGCGGGCATCCGAGACGGAGGCTGGGGCTGGGCGGCTAGTTTCGGTGATCTGGACAACGACGGCGACCTTGACCTGTACCATGT
>JAAXHY010000162.1 GCA_012270665.1 Dehalococcoidia bacterium | reverse complement strand
CTGGAACATCAGACCGATGCTATCAGCGCAACCCAATCGCCGTCAACGAGCTTCTCTTCGATGGTCGCGCCCGCTGATTCCAATGCATCGGCGGCCGCCCGGAGATGCTTCTCGATGATGCCAGACGCGATGATCCTGCCGCCCGGCGCGGCGCAGTCCGCGATATGCGCCGCCATGTCAATGACGACTCTTGCCGATATGTTGGCGACTACCAGATCGAAGGACTGCGCGGGAGCTTTGGGACTTGGCAGAGTACCGAGAACGACTTCCACACTGTCCTGAAGTCCATTCGTTCCGACGTTGGAATGTCCGGCTCCCGCGGCGATGGGGTCTATCTCGAAGCCAACCACACTCTCGGCGCCCAACTTTCTGGCGGCTATGGACAGAATCGCGGAACCGCACCCGAGGTCGAGAACCCTCGCTCCGCGGGGCATTATCCGCTCGATAATCTCAAGACACATTCTGGTGGTGGGGTGGTGCCCCGTTCCGAATGCCATACCAGGATCGAGGTGGACGATGACGTCGTCCGGTTCGGGATCGTGCTTGCGCCAGGTGGGGCAGATGATGACTCGCCTGCCGACGCGCAGCACATGGAAGAACTCTTTCCAGTTGTCGCGCCAGTCGTCCTCGGAAACGGGCCGCTCACGCAGTTCGGATACGGGCGCGAGATGGGCGACCAAGCGTACTCCAATGTCTATCTGGGCGCGGCGTCGGTCCGTGGTGGCATCCTTCGGAAGATATGTCTTGACCGTAACTCGGTCCGGGACGGGCGGCGTTTCGCCCTCGTCGGGGCTGAAACCGCCGGGCTGTTCGACGGCGACACCGCCCTCTCCATAGCGATAGAAGATCTCGGAAAGCGGCTCTACGTATTCAGGGGGAGTTTCGATGCTGAGTTCGATCCACTCGGATGGCATTTACTCGTTTCCGAATACGTCCTTGAACTTGTCGAAGAGACCCTTGTTGTCGCCGAGTTCCTTTTCGCCCATGGACTCGGCCAGTTCCTTGAAGAGGCGTCTCTGATCCTCGTTGAGAGACTTGGGAACTTCGACCTTGGCGGTTACAATCTGGTCGCCTCGCCTCGCGGAATGGATGAACGGCACACCCTTGCCTTTGAGCGTGAATGTGTCGCCGGGCTGAGTGCCCGCAGGAATGTTGATTTCTTCCTCCCCGTCCAATGTGGGAACGCTGATTTTGGCTCCCAGGGTAGCTTGGAGGATGGAGAGAGGAAGAGGCAGATATATATCGGTATCATGCCGTTCGAAGTATTCATGGTCCCGGACTCTTACAACGACGTACAGGTCTCCGGGCTTCCCGCCATTCAGTCCGGCTTCGCCTTCCTGGTTCAGCCTGATCTGGATGCCGTCATCCACCCCCGCCGGTATCGTAACCGCGAGCTTTCGGTTGCGGCGTTCGCGTCCGGCGCCGCGGCACTGGTTGCAGGGGTCGTTGATCATGCTGCCCTCGCCTCTACACACCCCGCACGGAGTTACCTGCACGAATTGTCCGAAGAAGCTCTGTTGCGAACGCCTCACCTGCCCTGAACCGGCGCAGTTGGAACACATCGTGGATCCGGAGCCGGGTTCGCTGCGCGCTCCCTTGCAGCGGATACAGACATCTATCCGCTCGATCTCGATCTCTTTCTCGACGCCGAAGACGGCTTCCTCGAACGTGGTCGTAACCGATGTTCGGAGGTCGTTTCCGCGACGCGGGGCGTTGGGGCGCGCCCGGGTCTGCTCTCCAAAGCCACCGCCGAAGAAGGCGTCGAATATGTCGCCGAATCCACCGGCGCCAACGTCGAAACCGTCGAAGCCGCGTCCGCCATTGCCGCCGACGGCAGAGTGTCCGAACCGGTCGTAAGTCGCCCTCTTGCGCGAATCGGAGAGCACCTGGTACGCCTCGTTTACCTCCTTGAAGCGGTCCTCGGCTCCTTCACTCCTGTTGCGGTCGGGATGGAATTCGAGGGCTAGCTTCCGAAACGCCTTCTTGATGTCCTCTTCGGTGGCGTCGCGAGGAATACCCAGAACATCGTAATAATCACGCTTGCTGGTGGTCATCTGTGGACTCGGCTCGAATTTTTCAGTTCATCTTGGATCGTCGAGAGTGCCGAGAGGAGGCGAAGACGCCTCATGTTCAGCGCACACCCAACGAACATTATATTATCAACACCGAATGCTCACAAGTAAAACGTTTGTGTTATCAGGGTCTTTGCAAAGTCGGCGGACGATGCGACATATATCACAGTTTATGGATACACAGTAAAGTACTGGGCGCTAACTGGG
>JAAXHY010000225.1 GCA_012270665.1 Dehalococcoidia bacterium | reverse complement strand
ATGTGGCCCAGCGCCACGTAGTCGAACTGCGGCAAGGCGACCGAACTTCGCAGCAGGACATGATCACTGCCCAGCATCATGGACTGCTCGGAGCTTGTTCTTGCGTCGTTGACGGTTACATGTCCCGCGAGAACGGCGGGGATGTCGGGGTCCAGTCTCTCCGCCTGAATCTGGATTATGTTGGTGAGAGTGTCGCTGATCTTCTCGTTGATCTGGAAGGTCGAGAGATCGCGTGTCTCTTCTCTCGCGAGAAACTGGCTGCGACGGATCCACGGCGCGGCGACTATCTGAAGAGGGCCGGCGGCAGTCTCGACGAGATAGGTCGTGGCATTGTCTCCTATGGTGACCCTGGGCATGGGCAGAGTCCGGTAGATGTCCAGAGAAGTGGCCCGCCCTTGTACGTGGGGAGTGTCGTGGTTTCCGATCAAGAGGAACGAGGGAATGCCGGCGTCCGACAGCCGGACTATGCGCTTTGCGAATTCGCGCTGGTGCGTCTGTGACGGGTCGCGGCTCTTGTAGGCGTCGCCGCAGAACAGCGCGAGATGCGCGTCGGAGCCTATTGCGTAGTCCACAAGCTCGTCGAACGTCTCCAGGAAGTCCTGAAGCCTGGTGGAAAGACCGGTATTCGGGTCCGTCCGAGAGTAATTTTCCACGCCGATGTGAACGTCGGCAAAATGTAGAATTCGCATCTATCTGTGTCAGTCAGTTCAGGATGTGGCTCGGGGATTGACCGTCCGAGATTTGGTTAGACTGCCAACTCTTGCGCCAGGCGTTCAGCCAGTTCCGAGATCGGCGCGCGTATCTGTTCCATCGTGTCGCGGTATCGAATGGTTACGGCGTTGTCGTCCAGCGTATCGAAGTCCACGGTTACGCACAGAGGCGTTCCGATCTCGTCCTGACGCCGGTATCGCCTGCCGATGCTCTGGGTGTCATCGTACTGGACGAATCCGGGAATCCGGCCAGACCTTTGGACGGTCTCGAATACCTTGCGCGCGGTCGGAGCGAGGCGCGCGTTTCTGGACAGCGGCAGGATGGCGACCTTTACGGGAGCGAGTTCAGGATGCAGCTTGAGCAGGACTCGCGTTTCAGTCTTGCCGGATGCGGTCGGAACTTCCTCCTCCTCATAGGCGTCCACGAGAAACGTCATTACGGAGCGGTCCACGCCCGCGGCAGGTTCTATGACGTACGGCACGATACGCTGGCCGCTTTCCTGGTCGAAGTAGGTGAGATTTTGGCCGCTGGCATCGGAGTGCGCTCTCAGGTCGTAGTCAGTCCGGTTGGCGACGCCCTGTATTTCTCCCCAGCCCCAGGGGTAGAGATATTCCAGATCGTAGGTGGCCTTGGAGTAGTGGGAAAGCTCCTCGTCGGTGTGCTGTCGCAGTCGCAGCCTGTCGGGGCGAACTCCAAGCCTGGTGTACCAACCCACACAGTCGTCTATCCACCTGTCGTGGGCCTCTTCATCCTCCCCGGGCATTACGAAATACTCTATTTCCATGGCCTCGAACTCGCGGGTGCGGAAGATGA
>JAAXHY010000260.1 GCA_012270665.1 Dehalococcoidia bacterium | reverse complement strand
TGAAGCTGGTTGGTCTTGCGGATTGGCGCCGTGCATCCCTCGAGGTAGCTGACGTAGCTGCCCTTGTCCGCTATGATCAGAGTCCGCTCGAACTGCCCCGAATCCAGCGCGTTGATGCGGAAATACGTCATAAGCTCGATTGGGCACCTCACTCCCGGCGGCACGTAGCAGAACGAGCCGTCACTAAAGACGGCGGAGTTGAGCGTCGCGTAGAAGTTGTCGGTGTACGGCACTACAGAGCCCAGGTACTTCCGCACCAGGTCAGGGTACTTCTGCACCGCTTCGGATATCGGGCAGAAGATGACGCCGGCGTCCTCGAGCATCTTCTGGTAGGTTGTGGCGACGGAAACGCTGTCCAGCACCGCGTCAACCGCGACGCCGCTCAGACGCTTCTGTTCCTCAAGAGGGATACCCAGCTTATCGAACGCTTCGAGTATTTCGGGGTCAACGTCGTCGAGGCTCTTGGGGCCGTCATCCTGGGACTTAGGAGCGGCATAGTACACTATGCCCTGGAAGTCAATCTGGGGATAGGACACGTTCGCCCATGTCGGCTCTTCCAGGTCAAGCCGCTCCCAGTGCCTGAACGCCCTCAGCCGCCACTCCAGCATCCACTCGGGCTCGTTCTTCTTGTGAGATATGAACCGGACCGTGTCCTCAGACAGTCCCTTGGGGGCGGTTTCGGATTCGTAGTCGAAGTCGAAACCCCATTTGTACTGAGAATCATCAAGCCTCGTTTCCCTGGAAATGACGTTCGCTGTGGTCATGCGAATCACCGCTCCTGACTTTGTTGATCTGTAAGGTCAAGAATACCGAACTCAAGTATAGCGAAGGGGGTTTCGACGGGTCAAGAATTCTCGATCAGGGTTTGCCTAGCGCGTCGGTCAATAATATAATTCCGACTAGGTTCGACCGAATCGGATCGAGCGGGAGAATCCATGAGTTGGAGAGTATCCACTCGACAACATAATCTGAACTAGGAGATACGGGCTATGGCAAACGAAGACCTTTCTCTGATGGCGCACCTCATGCGAAGGGCGGGTTTTGGCGCGACACGCGAGGAACTGGAAGAGCGACTGGCGAAGGGCTACGGAGCTACGGTGGAAGAACTCCTGCGTCCCGAAGACCATGAGCCTGTGGACATCTACGAGTTCCTGCGTTACTACCAATTCCAGTGGAAGCCCGGAACGGCAGGCGGCCAGGGGCAGACGGGCTGGGTATGGAGAATGGTGAACACCGAGGCCCCTCTCCAGGAAAAGATGTGCCTGTTCTGGCATCAGATATT
>JAAXHY010000217.1 GCA_012270665.1 Dehalococcoidia bacterium | reverse complement strand
GTCATTCCCAAGATCCGCCACGTGCTCGAGACTCTCAGGCCGGGCAGCGTCTTCTTCTGGGACGGCGATGGCGCGATGACCCACGAGGACCAGATGCGAAGCCTCCGCCTGATGGGTGAGTACGTCCTCCCAGCCGTCCGCGAGATAGCCGACGAACTTGAACTCAAGAGCTCCTTCGAGGTCGACCCCGCCACCGGCCAACCCTTCGTGGAGCGCACAGCCGCGACAGAGGCCGAGGCCGCCGCCGACTAAACCCCGCCACCCTCTTCAGAAACTGAAGGCGTCGGAAATATAGCCCGGACAAACAACGAACCTGTCCGGGCCCGTACCATGTCAGTAGCGTCTCCTTCCGAGAGGTTGAACCCGCGGTATCAGACAAGGATACGGCATTTTTCAGAAGTGCGTCTCATGCAAGCGATTCCACGGAATCAGAGAGGCTTCGGAGCGCGACTGAACCTCATTACCCCCATATACGACCACGCCCTGTATCGGACGAGAACCCTCAAAATATCTTCGCACTCTCCGGATACCGCTCAAAAGACTGCCTGAAGGCGTTTGAGTGGACTTAGCTTCGATCAACGTCAACCCGGAAGGACGCTCGATGATGAAATCCACCTCGACGCCATCCCTGTCTCGGTAGAAAGACAGAGAACCTGGCTCCCCCTGATTCATCTGACGCTTGATGATCTCAGATGCCACCCAACTCTCGAATATCTGGCCTCTGAGTGGATGAGTCCTCAGTTGTTCCGGATCGCGTATGCCCAGCAGCCAGCAGACAAGTCCGCTGTCATAGAAATGAAGCTTCGGCATCCTGATAAGCCGCTTTCGTAAGTTGGAGTGAAAGGGAGACATTCGGAACACGATGAAGCTCGCTTCCAGGATGCTAAGCCATCTTCTCGCGGTGGGCTGAGAAACCCCGCAGTCATCAGCCAGAGACGAAAAATTCAGCAGTTGTCCGGTTCGGCCCGCGCACAATTCCACGAACCGCTGAAACGTGGACAGGTCGCCCACCGCGCTAAGCGCCCGAACGTCGCGCTCTATGTACGTGGCGACGTATGACCGTAGCCAATCCGACGGATTGAGCTCCCTGTCCAGTATGCGCGGGTAGCCGCCGGTGAAGAGCGTCTCCTCGAGCGTTGTAGGGTGACTCTGGAATCTAGCCACCTCGCCGTAGCCAAGCGGCAGTAGATAGTGAACTTCGGCTCGTCCAGCCAGGGACTGACTGGTTGACTGAAGCAGAGACAGATTGTGCGATCCCGTGAGTATCCAGCGCCCCGGAGACGGATCGGCGTCTATCTCTACCTGAAGATAAGACGTAAGTTCCGGGAATCGCTGAACTTCGTCAATTATCGCTCCCGCCGGATACTGCGCAAGGAAAGCGCGAGGATCCTCTCTTGCGAACTCCCTAGTGTCCGGCCGCTCGAGGTTGACGTATGGACGCTCCGAGAAAGCGGCTCGGCACAGGGTTGTCTTACCACTCTGTCGAGGTCCCGTGAGTGTTATGGCGGGGG
>JAAXHY010000571.1:1490-1905 GCA_012270665.1 Dehalococcoidia bacterium | reverse complement strand
CCATGATTCGTTCGTACTGGCCGGAGCCGGTGTCGGCGGGAAGCACGTATCGGGCGTCGCCGTATGAGACGAGGCCGACGGGCATCTGGGCCCGCTCGTATTTGCGGGCGAGAGAGGCGGCTATAGAGACGGCGTACTCGTCGGTGCTCTCCTCCAACTCCCCCGCCTGCATGTCCCTGTGAAGGTCAACGACCAGCCACACGTCGCTGGCGAGGCCAAGGTCGAACTCCTTGGACATGAGCCTTCCGGTGCGGGCGGTGCTGGCCCAGTGTATTCTGCTCAGGCTGTCGCCGAACGTGTACTCGCGTACACTCGCGGCGTGAGGCGTCAGGTTGTGCGACCTGCGCTGCGCCGAACTGTCGCCGCTTATGTAAGCGGAAGGTATCTCGAATTCGGGGAGATCATAGATGCGAGG
>JAAXHY010000571.1:0-1363 GCA_012270665.1 Dehalococcoidia bacterium | reverse complement strand
GGTTTGGGCAGGCGGCTGTTGTTGCGGACGACTATGCGCTCTTCGATGTCGTCGCCGACCCTTACGCGGCGGGTGCGCCGATCTATTGCAACGTCCAGCCCGAGCATCGTGAACCAGTTCCATATGAACGCGAGCGCGGCTGTAAGCGCCATGACGTATATGAGCCTGTAGAACAGCGCGAACCCGGTGGCCATGCCAGTGAATATCGTGACGACTATCAGGCCGATTACAAGGTAGAAGCGTTTTTGTATGAAGAGCTTTCCCGGGAAAATCGTACTAACTCCTGGCGGCTGCCCGTGCCTGTCCGCCAGGAACGGGGATCTGTTCCAGGATGGTCGCGACAACGTCCGGGCTGGATACGCCTCTCATCCTGGCGGCGGGCGAGACGATCATCCGGTGGCTGAGCATAGGCTGGGCCAGGTCTTTCACGTCGTCGGGGAGAACGAAGTCGCGCCCGCGTATGAGCGCGATTGCCTGGCCGCCTCTGTACATCGCCAGAGAAGCCCTTGGCGACGCGCCCAGTGATATGTCCGCGTGCGAGCGCGTGGCGTCGGTCAGGTTGACTATGTACTGCTTCACGAGGTCGTCAACGTAGATAGTGCGGATGGCGCGCTGGAGGTCTATCACCTCCTGCGCCGTGGCGACGGATTCGAGCGTCTCGATGGGATGGGCTATCTGCTGCCGTTCGATGATCTCCAGTTCTTCCTCGATGGTGGGATAACCCAGGCTGATAATGAGAAGGAATCGGTCCAACTGGGCTTCGGGGAGCGGGAAAGTGCCCTCGTACTCAACCGGGTTCTGGGTTGCCATTACCATGAACGGACTGGGGACGCTGTGGGTTATTCCCTCGACGGTCACCTGACGCTCGTCCATGGCTTCCAGCATCGCGGACTGGGTCTTGGGTGTGGCGCGGTTCACCTCGTCGGCGAGGACCATCTGCGCGATGATCGGGCCTTCCCTGAACTCGAACTCACCCGACTGCTGGTTGTAGATGGAGACGCCGGTGACGTCGGTGGGCAGAAGGTCGGGCGTGAACTGGATTCTCTTGAAGGAGGCGCCGACCGAGCGCGCGACGCTTCGCGCGAGCATCGTCTTGCCCACGCCGGGAACGTCTTCTATGAGCGCGTGGCCCTCACACATCAGCGCTATCACGCCGAGTTCGACGGCCCTGCTCTTGCCGACTATGACTTTTTCTATGTTCTCGATGATCTTCTGCGCCAGTTCCCTGGCGGAATCGTGCTGCTCCAAGAGAGTCTCCTATCCAAAGGCGTAGCCGGACGTTGAGGGGATTATACAGGATACGCAAGCCTACGAAACACGTCTGCCTGAAAGACATACCATACCCATTTTATAGCATACGTAT
>JAAXHY010000456.1 GCA_012270665.1 Dehalococcoidia bacterium | reverse complement strand
CCGAGAGTGCTGCCGCCGATCTTGACTACAATCGTCCCATTGCGGAAATGCTCCTTTGGCAAAGTGGGGACCTACGTCGAGTATGCCGAATTGAACGTAACGTACTCTTCCGTCAGGTCCGAACCCCATGCCGTCGCCGACGACTCACCGATATTCAGGCTGACTCTGAAACTCACCTCTTCCGCCGCCATGCCGCTGATCACCGAGTCCGCGTGATACGAAATCGCCTTACCCTCGTGAACGATGTGGATGCCGTTGATGAAGATGTCTATCTTCGACTCTTCCAACTCCACGCCGCTCTTGCCCAGCGCCATCATTATGCGGCCCCAGTTCGGGTCCCGGCCATGCACCATCGCCTTTACCAGGTTCGATGAGGAAATTTCACGCGCCGCGCATCTCGCGTCCGACATACTCACGGCGCCGTCCACAGTGACCTCCATCACGTGCCCCGCTCCCTCGCCGTCGCGCACCATCTCTTTCGCAAGATGGATCGAAACCGCTTCGAGCGCCTGCTGGAAACTCTCGGCAGCCGCCGAACCACTCCCTATCTGCGCTCCTCCGGCCGCGCCGTTGGCGAACAGCAAAACCGTGTCGTTCGTGGACTGGTCCCCGTCAACGTCTATCATGTTGAAACTCAGATTCACAGCCTCGCTCAACGACTCTTGCAAGAATCCCCGCTCCACATCCGCGTCGCAGGTGATGAAAGACAGCATCGTCGCCATGTCCGGGTGGATCATGCCCACCCCTTTGGCGACTCCGCCAATTGTGTATGTTCGTCCGTTCGCGCTGAAACTCGCCGCGATGCGCTTCGGCCTCGTGTCCGTCGTCATTATCGAACGCGCGAACGCCTCTCCGCCGTCCTCCGTCAACTCCACACTCCCCATGGATTGCCGTATCAGCGCCATCGGCAGTTCCACGCCGATCATCCCCGTGGAAGCGACGCACAGGTCCTCCGCGCTGACGCCTGTGTGTTCCGCGGCCAACTGTGTCACGTCCTCCGCGTCGAGGAGGCCCTGCTCTCCAACCGAGCAGTTAGCGCATCCGCTGTTGGCGACCACGCCCCTCGAAACTCCGCTCGAAATCCGTCGCTTGCTGACCGTCACCGACGGCGACAGTATCTTGTTCGTGCTGAAAGTCCCCGCGACCGCGGCAGGTAGGTCTGAAAGCAGTATCCCAAGGTCCAGAACGCCTTCCCCCGCGCTCTTCAGGCCCGCGTAAACTCCGCCTGCCCTATACCCCTGCGGAGAGGTCACGGATCCGCCCTCGATAATCTCGATATCTTCTGCCATTTTCAGCCCTTCGGATTAAATCCAGATTAAACCGCCGCCAATTGACCCTAATCTATATCATTTCCTGCGCAAGTGTCCCCAACAGGTGTTATAGACCACTCGCAAAACTATCGCAGTATAGCACAACGACTACACAGCGAAAAGAACGACGGACAGCCGAATGACCTTGGAGTCCCGAACTCACACCCCCGCCATCCATCCGGGCAGAATCTTCATGCCGCGCCGACCATGAAGACGACTGCAAGAGTTCCGTCAGCCTATGAGGTGAGGGTGAACGCCCATGCATGGATGACAGTCAATCAATGAAAACTAAGGACTAACGACTAAAAACTGACAATTGATAATTGACGACTAATGCGATAGAGTACCGCCTAGAATGGAGAGGGTTGGCCCGCCCTGCGGCCCAACTCGCCTGAAGAAGCAAGATCAACCAGTCACACCAAACTGATATGCCAAGCATCCAACAGGAGGAAAGACATGACCCTGATCGGTGAGAGCATAAGACGCCGCGAAGACGAAAGGCTGATTACGGGCAAAGGAACCTACGTTGACGATGTTCGCATGATTGGAATGTTGCATCTCTCTCTGGTTCGCAGCCCTCATGCCCACGCTAGAATCACGAATGTTGACACTTCAGCGGCATCCGACGTCGACGGTGTCGCGGGAGTTTACACCGGCGCCGACCTCCAGGAACAACTCGGTTCGCTCATCTGCGGATGGGTCGTTCCCGACACCAAGGAAGTCCCCCATCCGCCTATCGCCGTTGACAAGGTAAATACCGTTGGCGACGTGGTGGCCGCCGTAGTAGCCGACGACCCCCGCACCGCCGCCGACGCCGCTGAACTCGTCGTCGTTGACTACGATGTCCTCGATGCCGTCGTGGAAATGGAATCGGGCGTGCAGGACGGCGCCCCCCAGATTCACGACGACGCGCCCAACAACATCGCATTCGAATGGGAAGTGGGCGGTGGCGACTACGACGCCGCTGCCGCGGGCGCGCAGGTCAGAGTTTCCG